>WFZN01000043.1 GCA_015489555.1 Candidatus Dojkabacteria bacterium
AGGGCAACCGCTAATCTTATAGATCTTACTAAAAAGGCAGACGTAATTATTAGCGGCACAGGTGCACCGAATTTGATAAATAAGGACATGATAAAACAAGGGGTAATACTCTTTGATGCGGGTACTTATATTGATAAAGAGAATAAACTACAATCTGATATTAATCCAGACGTATTAGAGAAAACCCCTTACTATACTCCAACCCCCGGGGGGCTTGGTCCTTTAACGGTAGCAATGTTGTTTTGGAACCTAATTGTAGGCCCAAAAAGTTTAGATAAGTTAAAATCATTTATAGATGGCAAGCGTATATGAAGAACAAAAGAAACTCTATTTAAGTTATATACAGATTACCAATAAGGATCCAGTTTTATATGAAGCCATTAAAAAAGAGTTTGAGAGACAATTTTATGGTATAGAACTTATAGCCTCAGAAAATTATGTAAGTCCGGCGGTTTTAGAGGCGCTGGGTAGTATATTAACTAATAAATATTCAGAGGGATATCCGAAGAAGCGCTATTACGGGGGGAATCAATATATAGATGAAGTCGAACTTTTGGCGATTGAGCGTGCTAAAAAATTATTTCAAGTAGAGTATGTAAATGTACAACCTTATAGTGGTAGCCCAGCAAATCATGCGGTATACTTTGCCTTGGCTAATCCAGGAGATACTGTAATGGGAATGTCATTAACAGCTGGAGGACATCTTACACATGGATATAAGGTGAGTTTTTCAGGTAAGTATTATAAAGCTGTAAATTACGGTGTTAGTAAAGAAACTGAAATGTTAGATTATGATAAGATTTTAGAACTTGCGCTACAACATAAACCACGATTAATTTGGGTAGGTGCATCTGCATATCCGCGAGTTATAGATTTTGCCAAAATGCGTGAGATAGCAGATAAAGTGGGAGCTTATCTTATTGCTGATATTGCTCACATAGCAGGGTTGATTGTAGGAGGTCAACATCCATCACCGGTAGGATATGCTCATGTTATTACAACTACGACTCACAAAACTCTGCGTGGTCCTAGAGGGGGGATGATTATGACAAATGATAAAGAGTTACATGAGAAGATTCAAAAGGCAGTTTTCCCAGGATTACAAGGAGGGCCTCATGATCATGTTACAGCTGCAAAAGCTGTGGCTTTTAAAGAGGCACTCAGTCCAAAATTCAGAGATTATATCTCCCAGATTGTTAAAAATGCCAAAACTATGGTAAGGGTATTTAAAGAATTAGGATACAGAGTTATAACCGGTGGATCAGACAATCATTTACTGCTGCTTGATGTTACTTCAAAGGGAGTAAAAGACCTAGCAGGTAAGCGGGCTCAAGAAGTACTAGAGTATGTGGGTATATCTGTAAACAAAAATAGTATACCGTTTGATACAAGGAAACCGTGGGATCCAAGTGGTATAAGAATCGGGACCCCGGCAATTACAACACGGGGCATGAAAGAAGAACATGCTGGTCAAATAGCTAAACTTATTGACGAGGCCTTACGTTATCACAGTGATCGGGAACAGCTTGATAAAATTGCGGACAAGGTGAGGGCGTTGGCTTCAGAATTTCCGCTTTTTGACCTTGCTTGGCTAGCGGAATAATTGTATATAATAACGACAATGGTGGCTTCAATACTCTTGGTGCCAATGTTACTGTTTTTGTCTGTGAAATCACAGCTTATCTATTATAGAAGTCAGTTTACAGAACCTGGCCTTGTGACCTATTGGGAGGTAGAGCACCCTAGTACCGACGGCTGTAATATCCTTAATAACGGTATTAGACACCTTTATACAGTAAAAATTTATAAGAACATAAAACTTTACACTCCGTCGGGGGTATATAAAATTAAAAAGTACATGGTTCCAAGATATGTTCTTGACAAAGAGTATCCTTATGTATACCCTTGTGAGTTTAAAAGCTACGCCATAAGTGATTATTTGGGTAGATTGTTTTTGATTGATAAGCAGTTTGAATTGCCGCCTAGTTTCTCACCCAAGAGATTGGTAAAGGTTATGAGCCTGGTAAAGGGCAAGGAAAGGGAAATATTACTTACACCCCAGGTTAAAAAAGCATTTTATGCAATGAAACAAGCGGCATTGAGGGATGGAATTAACCTTGTTTTAACCTCAGGATACAGAAGTTACGGATTCCAGAAATGGCTCTTTAATTACTATGCCAGCAGATACGGGCTTAATAGAGCAATAACGTATTCTGCTTATCAAGGGCACAGTCAACATCAAACCGGATGGGTGATAGATGTGTCTGTAGACAGTGATAGTAAGACTTTTAACTGGCTTAAGCATAATGCTTATAAGTTTGGGTTTGTGTTTCCGTATTTCCCTTATAATAAGGAAATCGTAATTACGCATATTTCAGGGTACGTACAAGAACCATGGCATCTATAT
>WFZN01000044.1 GCA_015489555.1 Candidatus Dojkabacteria bacterium
CAATAGTAAAACGAGATAGGAGGGTTCATATGCAAGAATATAAGCGTGGAGTACCGCAAAAAGAACTTAAAGCATATGGAGATGTGCCTGTGGGAGTATCTGGCACAACACAGTATTTTAGACCTGATGAGGAGGTTTTTACTAGTACCAAGATTGATGAGAGGATAATAAAGAACCGCCTTAAAGAACAGGCATATCTTACGGCAGGAGTTTTGTTTGTGTATCGGGACATAGGTAAGAGTGAGGTATTGGCTTTCAGGTATGAGGATGGGATTGTCGCTTTTGTACAGGAGATCGCTACGGGGAGATACGTCATGTTTCATCCATTTTATGTCAAAGGTAAAGATGGTCCTATTGAGGTGGAGGTGGCTCTCTTGTATACAGATTCGAGTGATGAGAAGGTACGGGCTTTCGCAAATAACATTTATAACCGTGAGGGAGGAACTCATGTAACTGGTTTTAGGAGTGCTCTAACTTATGCGATAAACAGTTATGCGCTTTCTAGAAAGTTGATAAAGGAGAAGCATAAATTGACCAGTGAAGATATAAAAGAGGGATTAGCAGCAGTCATATCAGTACGTTTGCCAAACCCTCAATATGAGGGCCAAACGAAATTGAAATTAAATAATCCAGAAGCTCGTAGTGCAGTGTATAACATAGTCTCTCGGGCCTTTTATGAATTTTTAGAGAAAAATCCTAAGATTGCTAAAGCAATTGTTAATAGGGTACTGTTGACCCGCAAGGCACGGGAAGCAGCTAAAGCAGCGAAAAAGGCAGTACTTAGAAAAAGTGCTCTTTCTGTTGGTAGTTTACCTGGTAAGTTAGCTGACTGTTCTATAAAGGATCCTTCCAAGGCTGAGCTGTTTATAGTAGAGGGAGATAGTGCGGGTGGTTCAGCAAAACAAGCTAGAGATAGAGAAACGCAGGCAGTACTACCTTTGCGCGGTAAGCCTGTGAATCCTGAGAAAAACAGAATCGATAGAGTGCTTGCAAATGAGAAGATAGCTGATGTTATAAGGGCTTTAGGGATAGGGGTAGGAGATTCTTTAGACCTTAGCAAATTGCGTTATCATAAGATTATTATTATGACTGACGCTGATGTTGATGGTATGCATATAATAACCCTTTTACTGACGCTTTTTTATAGGTATATGAGACCTCTTTTAGAAAAAGGATATATATATGTAGCACAGCCGCCCTTATTTAAGGTGGAAATAGGTAATAAAAAATACTGGTTTTTAAACGAAGAAGAGAAAGATCGTTTTGTTGAAAAGGCATTAGCAGAAGGAAAAAAGATAAAAAATGTTCAAAGATTTAAAGGATTAGGGGAGATGAATCCAGAGCAGCTGTGGGAGACTACGATGGATCCATCAACCAGGGTGTTAAAACAGATATCAATAGAAGATGCTCATGAAGCAGATAGATTATTTAGGATGTTTATGGGTGAGGAAGTACAACCACGCAGGGAGTTTATTTTGAAATATGCGCGGTTAGCTGAAGTAGATATATAACTTCTAGAAACGTTTATAATTCTGTAAGCTATATAACCGGCGGTAGCTCAGCGGTAGAGCAGGGGACTGTAAATCCCTTGGTCGGGGGTTCGAATCCCTCCCGCCGGATTTTGTTAATTTCTAGTAGATCTATGCGTATACTAGTTCAGTTAGTTAAAAAAGCCACTTTAAAAGCGTCTTTTAATGGTAAGGTAGTAAAGAGTGTTTATATTGGCAAAGGGGTTTTAGTAATCGTTGGGTTTTTAAAGGGAGATTCATCTGAAACTGTTGTAAAAGCTGCAAAGCAGGTGACAAAAAGGAGATTTATACCTGATGAGAATGGTAAGATCAATAGTAGTTTGCTGGATTTTAAGCTAGATGTGTTAGTAATTCCAAACTTTACTCTTGGAGCATTATTCTCTTTTGGTCAGCGTAGAGTAACTTTCAACAAAGCCTTAGAATCTGAGGCAGCTAGAGCCTTTTTGATCTGTTTATAGAAAAATTAAGGACGGAGTATGGGGGGAAAGTAGAAAGTGGCGTTTTTGGTTCTATGATGGAAATAGATGCTAAATTTTATGGCCCCTATAATTATGTGTTTGATGTATAAGTATATATTAGCCGTGGGTTCTGGTGGGAGATGTTTGTGTTGTCAAGCGTGGGGCGAAACAGCTTTCGGTTTTTAGCTGTATGCGGTGTGCTTGCTTAACTTTTAAACTGTATTGAGAGTCATTTATTAATTTTAGATGTTTCGCCCCACGCTCCTGCTAAGATTTGACCAATGTGTTGGTAGAGGGTATTATATGATATGAAGATAATTTTAAAGTTAGTATTCGCTTTACTAATCGTTGCTAGTGGCGCGTTTTCTGGTTACGTTCTTAGTAAATATCAACAATCAGTAGGTAATATCCCTAAGACATTGGAGCAAGATCGTCCAAGTATAGATGATGTTAAGCGACTTAAGCCTAATAAGGTTGAAATAGTAAAGCACCTAGAGAATATAAGGGTGACATTTTTAACTAAGGAGCCAGTTAAGTCATATTTAGTATTAAACTCAGCTTCATTGCCTTTCGAGCAGGTTATAAACCATAGAAAAACCGTGGTTGTTGGGGTATCGTCATCTTTGTCACTTGACCATTCTGTAGAGTTAAATAAAGATGCTCTAAGTCAGATGTTCGGAGATAGAGTTTATATGTATGTTTTGATAAGTTACAAAGGATGGATTATTCCATACGGTATTAAGGTTGATATTAATAAGGGACCGGAAAGCCCTTTTATGATTAAGTTGTAAATTGATACAACATGGACACGAACAACAAAGGACAAGGGGATCTACAAAACGATAACAACCAAGCACCTCCTACGGCGGACCTGAATAGTACCAATCAGGGTAATGTCGGTCTTGAGGGGCTGTTTAATTCAAAGACCCAGCCTAATAGTACCGTTGATACGAATTCGGATATATTGCCAGAAGAATTTAAAGATTTAGCTCAGGATGGTTTTATCGAGGCATCAAATTCTGACTTGAGTAATCCCGCTGATTCTTCAGATAGCAGTAGTACTGTCAAAAAGGATGAAGAATGGTCATCTAATAAGGAGTTATCTTCGGAAGATAGACCTGATCCAGATAACGTTAGTAATACGACTAGTAAAGATTCTAATACAGGTATAGTTAAGCAACAGTCAGAGGGAGAGGGTACTCAAGAAGTTAGGGAGCCTTTACAAGATACAACCCAGGATAGAACAGGTACTGAAACCTCGTTTGAAGATCTTTTCGGAATATCCGATGAAGATGATAATAATAGTGAGTCGTTACAAGCTACTACTTTGAAGGCTGATAATAACGGAAATGTTTCAGAAGGTGCCAGTGGGATAGCAGGGGCAATCGGTGCATTCCTAACCGGGGTTTTTTGGATTCTTGTGCTTTTGGTGACTGCATTAGCCTTTGTAATTGCTTATTTGTACGGGTACAAAGGTAGGTTCGACGTTAGGTATTTAAAAGAACTTACACAACAGAAAATATGTGAATACTGTGTTAATGAAGCTAAATTAACCTCCATAAAATCGTTGGTTTTTAAAAAAGAGCCTGAGGTTTCCCCTTCCCCTACTACGTTAGAGGAGAATATCAAAAAAATGGTCGCTGAACAATTTAAGGTTGTATGTAAAGACAGGGCTTATTGGGAAATAAGTTTTAATTTGTCGGTTCAGAGCAATGAGCCTATTGTTGATCTTTCTGTAAATTTTGAACCTGCTTTAGAGATCCAAGAGTTGTATGTAGACTCTAGTAAGATAGATTTTTCAAAAAAAGGAGAGGAATACACCTTTTCATTTGCTTCAAACGTTACTAAAAGGGTACGTTTGCTTGTTAAGGTAAATAAAGAGATAAAAAAGTATACGTTAAAAATAAAGGGCAAGGGAGGTACAAAGGAGTCATTTATGTTGGCGGGATTCCCTGATTGCAAATCGGAGTTAACAGTTTCGGTAAATCCTACAAAAGGACAGCAGAATGACTCTGATACCCTGTTACCTTCAAATTCTGTAAGCGTAACACCTCCGCGAACAGGTATTGCTTCTTTTGTACTACCAGCAGTAGGTATTATCATCGTTTTAGTAGGCACATATTTATACCTTTTTGGTGGATTAATAAACTTAGGGCAAAGATTTAAGGAGTAAGTAACATAGAAGCACCTTTCTTTCCGTATCTGTTTTGTTGTTTATCCCGGTATGATTTATTCTTGATATAATTAGATATGTTAGATCTAGGTTTTGTTAAAGAAAACATTAAACGCGTTAAAAGGGCTATCAAGTATAAGAAAGTTTCTGGGGTTTCTCCAGAAGATATTGACAGATTGGTAACCCTCTCGGATGAGATTAAGCAATTAAAGCGGCAGATTCAAGATTTAAGAACACTTCGTAATAGGCTGGCCCAACAAATAAAAGGCGCTAAAAAACAGGAATCGTTAAATAAGGCTGCAAAATTACGAGAAGACATAAAAAGTCTTGAGTTGACATTAAAAGAAAAGGAAGAAGAGTTTAACCGTATATATCAGCTTATTCCGAATGTGTTTTCTAAAGATACTCCAATTGGGGATAGCGAAGAAGATAACGTTGTAATACGTATAGTTGGTAGTAAACCTAAGTTTGATTTTAAACCAAAAACGCATTATGAACTATTTAGGAATTTAGGTATCGCAGATTTTGAACGCGGAGTAAAGGTAGCGGGGTTTAGGGGGTACTTTCTCTTGGGTGACTTAGCAATGCTGCACTGGGCTGTGCTTACCTTTGCTTTTGCTGAGTTGGTAAAGAAGGGTTTTATTCCCGTCATACCGCCAACAGTTGTAAAAGAGTTCGTAATGTTTGGAGCTGGGCAGTTCCCTTGGGGCAAAGAGGACACATTTAAATTAGCCAACCCTCATACGCACGAGGACTATTATTTGATAGGAACAGCAGAGCAACCACTTATGGCGTTACTCGCGAATGAGATTATTTCAGAAGAAAAACTGCCATTAAAGCTGGTTGGTTTCTCGCCTTCATATAGAAGGGAGGTCGGAGCGCACCATAAAGATCTTAAGGGGTTAATACGTTTACATGAATTTTGGAAGGTAGAACAAGTGGTGATTATTCCACCTGATGAAAGGTTGGCATATGATATACATGAAGAAATAACCCAAAATGCTGAGGAGTTATTACAAAAGCTTGGAATCCATTATAGGGTTCTTGCTATGTGTAGTGCCGATATGGGCAATCCGCACTACAAGAAATATGATATAGAGTCATGGATGCCTGGTCAAGGTAAATACCGAGAGACTCATTCAAGTTCTATAATGAGTGATTTTCAATGTAGAAGAAATAACATACGTGTTAAATTAAAAACGGGTAAAAAGGCGTTCGCATGGTCGCTTAATAATACGGCTATAGCTTCCCCTAGGATATTGGCAGTCATTGCGGAAAATTATCAGACGCATGACGGGAGAGTAAAAATACCTGAGGTGTTAGTCCCTTACATGTTTGGCAAGCGGTATATAGAACCAGTACAGATATAATTGAACATGAGTAAACAGGTGCATCTTGGCGATCAGGGAACAACCCAAGGCAGTTTAGTTAATGCCAAAAGACTCTCAAAGGGTGACGCAATTTTTGATTTTTATGGTGATGGTGATGAGTTGATTGCAGTTATAAACCTTTGCATCCAGATAGTTAAAGACAGCAATGTAAAGAGTATATTACAAGGTATTGTTGAGTCTATCTACTTTGTGTTTTCGGTAGCAGGGCTTGAAACCTATGATCAAGGTTTAACTAAAATCGGGCGGTATTTATCAGAGTGGGAAAGAGTAATAGAAAAAATTGCCAAAAGTAAAAGACTGCATAAGTTTATATTAATCTGGCCTAACAAAGAAGCAGCATATTTGAATTGGGCTCGTAGCATTTCAAGAAGATGGGAACGCACAATCTATAGGACCGACAAGCTAAGATTTAGTGAATACGAAGAGTACAGGGCATATTTTAATAGGCTGTCATCTGTGTTATTTGAGTTGTCTTTATATTTTACAAAATTAGAAACTAAATAAAAATCTAATTTAAGTGTATATAAATTTTTATGCATAGGCGAATATCGTTTTGCTACATTTTTGGACCTACTGGTTCAGGTAAGACTGGTTTGGCTTATAAACTCTATAAGCTGAGGCCAGAAGAGTCTCTTTTAGTATCTGTTGATTCACGTAAGTTGTATACGGGGTTAGATGTTGGTACTCACAAAGCTCCTCTTCTTGATCTTATAAAAAAGGGGATACCCGTGTTAGGGATTAATTTGTTTGCTCCCACAAAGCGCGTTAGCGCGGCAATGTTTATAGAGCGTTTACTACCAGCACTTAAAGAGTATGTTGATAGGGGGAAAACGCGTATAATCTTTTTTGGCGGTAGCGGGCTATATATGGAAGCTCTGTTGAATTTAGAACAAAATTTATCGTTTGTGCCGCCAGATTATAAGCTGCGTGAGAAGCTTAGAAAACTTAGCCTCAAAGAGTTGTTTGGTAAACTTGAAAGGCTTGATCCTACTATTAAGCTTAATAGGAGTGAAGCTAATAATAGGGTGAGGCTTATTAGAAAAGTTGAGGTTTTGCTCAACCGACGCGTGGATACCTTTATGAATTTGGATTCAGATAGATTTAATTATTTTGTTAAGTGGTATCAAGAGCTGCAAGAAGGGGCCAGTATACAGCTTTTTTTATTTAACCCGTTTTTAGATACCCCTATGAAGGCGAAATATTACCGCAAACTTAAGTACCGTGCTTTTAAGATGGTACATGAAGGCTTGGTTCAGGAAGTAAAATCATTAGTGGTACAGTATAGTAAGAAACAAGGATGTGAGTATTGTCCTTTTAAAGAGATACCAGGATATAAACAGGTATATAAGTTACTTAGTAAATATTCGTCTGAAAGGTTAGATAGGTACATCCTAACAAAACTCGTTGATACTATATATGTTGCTCATAGAAGATATGCAAAATATCAGTTATCCTTTTCTAGAAGAATCCTAAAGCGGTATAATTACCCTACCTACCTGTTCTATTAAGTATTTTATTAGCTAATGTGCCTTTGTAAGGGTAAAGTATGTTAGAGATAGTGGATTTTTTTGCAAAGGTAAAACGAGAGAAAGATGGGCGTTTCGTGCGTTTATATCTTAAGGTTTATAACCAGAGTGCTGACGATTTCTATGGTTATGTATATATAACTATTAAAGATAGAGAAGACAATCGTACGGTTTTTACGGCTCATGAGGAAGTATTAAGTATATTTGTAGATGATTCTGATGGGGTATTTTGGGATACAGACTTGCCAGCAGGAAGTTATAGAGTAAGTGTAACAATTCTTGATAAACAGAGACAAATCGTTGATAGTATTAAATACACAGCCGAAGCTAAGGCTAGGTTAGAAGAGTTTAACCTTGCCTACGCTAAGCAAGGACAGAAAGATGAAGGATCAAATTTAGATTTACCTAATAACGTGGTAAACAATGGCTATGGTATTGCTACAGATACTAAATTGGATATAAACGTTATTGAGAGTCAAAACGTAAACAATCCTAGAACCGACGCTAGCCAGTTATCTTCTGGTATATGGCAACAGTATGAAAAGCTTTATGGTAAATTAGATCCCACAGATATGAATAATAATGGTATACCTGATGAACTTGAACCCAGCTTAATTAATACTCTAAAGGTCAAACTTTGGGGAGGACGGTATAAAGTACTTAAACAGTGGTGGGCAGATGCTGATATGGACGGTATTCCTACCTATAAAGAAGTATTTATGTATCATACTGATCCTCAGAATCCTGATACAGATAATGATACCCTTTTAGACGGAGACGAGTTAAAAATCGGTACTTCACCAACCCAATTTGACGTGTTTGATAGTACCGACTATGATGGGGACGGGTTATCTGCTATTGACGAAGTATCTTGTAAGACGCGTGTAGATACAGCCTACACCCATAGTATTATTGGTTTAAAGGTTAGGGATAATGTTTGGTGTAAAGCAAAAAGGGTAGGATCTACAGTTACATTGGTAGTAATC
>WFZN01000045.1 GCA_015489555.1 Candidatus Dojkabacteria bacterium
GCAAAATATAACCAGGCATTATCTTCTCGTACATGCTTTTCCCAATACAACAAAACATTTAGATATTCTTCGTATTCTAATAATTCTCTAAGATACATATATACCCTACGAGCCGTAGGCATCTTAAGTTCCTTTAAATCTAAAGACCTAACTTTAGCTACATATTTATTAAATACCGTATTATATGAAGGCAAGCCTTTAAGACTTACTAATGTCTTAAGAAAATAGCTAGTATACTCGCCCTCCGAATCGCCATCCTCTATAAATCGCCATAGTCTATCCAAATAGATGTCACAGATAGACACCTTAGATTTACCACACCAAAGATGAAAATTAGAATAAATAAACCTTCTCCCAGCCTCTCCCAGTTTATTATCCTTATCAACTTCTAAACATACGTTTAACACGTTTGCATTGCTTGCGGCCACCCCTGTTAGACATAGCTCCTTATTGCTAATTACTCCCATTAATCTGGTCCAATAATTTAGAACAACCGGTGACACCCTAACGGCATGTTCGATAAAATCGTCCCTTGCCTGTATTGGAACGACCAACCCCAACCTGTATTTAAAACCCAAAAAACTACTTATATTTAAAAATCCAACCAACAAAATTGCACCGAAGAAGAGCACACAACCTACAAGCCCTCTGGAGGATATTCTTTTATACGATAGACCTGCCAAAATATCTCCCAAGAAACGCCCGGTAAACAAAAAAATTATAAAAGAAACAGGGAATAAAAGCGCATCCAACCAAAACCCTAACCAAGACCTAATAAATCCTATATAAAAGGATGGGGATACCTGATGGTTCACGGATCTAAACCCCAAGCAATAGCTGCCAATTCCACCACCCATCATAGCAACAATTGCCATCGCAAAAGACATGGTAACAAAAGTTAGAATAAATACCCATGTTACGCCCTTTAATGGATCTAGCAACAACGTACTGATCAAATTGGACCATGACATTAGAATAAACACGAAAGTTATTATCAAAATACTCATGAATATCCCCCCCCAAACGATAGTAAGGAATGAAGCTAAAAGCCGTAGAACTCTATCCTTTAACCACATTTTACATTAGCCTACCTCATGGATTATGACTTATTCAAGTTTAGCATATATAATATTACAATGCGACAATTCTTAAAAGAGTTTTTTACACTCGTGACGTATTTACTCCTTTTTATAGTATTCCTAAACTTCCCCAGTATAATAGCCGCAGACAACCAATGGGAGATACTCAGAAAAGAACTCCAGCTTAATTTTAATGAAACAACTGATGATACAACCCCCACTATGACCTTTATTACAAACCCAAACACAGAGCTAAAAATTACACTCGATAATCAAAAAGAATTTAATCAACCCACTTCCCCTTTAATATTACCTAAGCTTTCGTTTGGGATTCACCGACTTGAGTTTGAGTACAAAACAAATAAAAACATAAAACGCACCGTTACAGTAACATTTTCGGTTGTACCCCCATCTCCTATAATAAACAAACAAAAAACCCTATTTATAAAACCCGAACCTCTCTTCTTAAAAGGGACGGCCATGGCAGGAAGCAAAGTCATGTTAATCATAAACTCTCAGGAAGTGCACTTTGTAACTCCCGAAGAAAACGGGGAATGGTACCTACCTCTTGAGAAAACCCAGCTAGGGAAATATAACATAATGGCATATACATACCATTATGGAATCATTAGCAAAGAACCTGATAAGGTGACTCTTGAATATAAATTACCCAAACAACAACCCGAACAACACGAGATAAGAGAGACCTCTCTTTATGATCAACTCAGAATCTATAAAAACACCTTCTACGGCTTCTTAAACCAAAACAAGCAAACTGTTATAGTGATCGCCATCATACTTGTAGCTGTACTATTACTACTTTTGTTAATTTACATTAAAATTAGGGCCAAGCATAAATTGGAAGAGAAACCCCTTTCGGAACTTTTAAAAACAAAGCCCAACATACTAAGTTATGATTCCAAAATTAAAAGTAATGATTCTACAAGAACTTCGACACAACCCAAACCTGACCATACAAAAAAAAGTCACAAGAACAAATCCCCCAAAAAGGTACCCACTACGGCAAAAGGAAAAACTAAAAAACCCGCCAAGGCAAAGACCCCTAAAAAGACAACTCCAAAATCTAAAGGATCTCTAAGAAAAAAGGAAAAACAAAAAACCAAAACCTCGAGAACAAAACTGAAAAATCAAAAACACGAGACTCCAGCGAGTACTACAATAGATATTGTAAAGGGAGGAAAAATCTCTATCGAGTAAACAACCCAAGTTAGTTCCTATAATCAAGAACTCTAGCAACGCTATAAGTACCTGATGAACCTCGCACCACTTTTGCGATAAGACCCAACATAACCATATTACTCACCAAAGCTGACCCCCCATAACTTATAAAGGGCAAAGGCATCCCAGTAAGAGGCAGTAATGCTACATTTGTACCAAAATGGACCCACGCCTGAATAGCTAGCAACACAACATAGCCTATAACGAGTAATCTTAGATCCTCCGGCAATTTATCGCTTTGAACCGCTTTAAAAAGATAATAAAACCACACCACAAACGACATCAACAGTACAGAACTTATCAAAAATCCGAATTCCTCAAAAATCACTGCAGATATAGAATCAGTAAACGCCGTTGTTTCAACCAAAAACCCTGCTTTTTGGCGAGACTGCCCTATTCCAACTCCTAACAGTCCCCCTCTGCCTATTCCGATCAAAATGTGATAGATTTGATTACCTGCCCCAAACTTATCTACAATCTCTCCTGTTGTAAGTAGTCGCAAATATACTCTAATGCGCCAAATCCTGTAAGGCTCTACCAAAATACTTACAATAACTAAGATCACAGCTAGTAGTACTCCGTATATTATGTCTTTCTTAATATGCTTATCTTTGCGCCCAGCATACACATATACAACCAAAACTGCGACAAGGACAATTCCCATAGAGCTTAAATCTGGCTGCAACAGAACCAACAATAATGGTAAACCAGCGCTGACCAACACAGGAGCAACATGTTCATACAGATGCAGCCTGTAACTTTTACACGAGTGCCGCCTAAAAATCTTTGGTAACATAAAGGCTAAATATCCGAGCAAAGAAAACTTAAGCAATTCTGTAGGATGGATATTAATAGGCCCCAAACTAAACCACCTCTTAGCCCCATTTATAGGTGAAGTAAAAAGTACTAATAACAGTAAAACCATAGTAACCATATAACTTACTCTAACAAATTGTTTTACCAAACGATTAGGAACGAGAAAGTACACTATGAAAAATGTAAAAATTGCGATTATACGCCACATCACATCTAACTTTACAAAATAAAGCGGATCACCTTTTAAAAACTCCCCCATGAATTTACTAGCTGAGAATACCTCAAGAAACCCTATAAAAAGCCATATAAATGGTAACACTATAAGCCACAATCGCTGCGCTACATTCGTATTAGCCCCAGCTAACTTATTAAACCTTTGATACATTCTCAGATTATAAATCCTGAAATTGTTTTTCATCTATATTCCCGCATCTTGGACATATATGCACAGGAACAAAACCTTCATATAGATATCCACACCTTAAACATTTCCAGCGATAAACTACATCATAATTTGGATAGAAAGGTATTAACAATTTTATACGTTCTCTAAAAAGTTCGTTATCAATTAACTTAAAATAAGCCTGTTCTAGATTTAATCCCGTAGTATCTAAGATAATGTCATTATATTCTTGTGGTTTAAAAAGGTCAACATCGTACTGTTTTAAGTACTGCTGCCTTTCCAATCTGTCTCGTGTTAGTAGTAACTCTTGAATGTCGGCATCACTACCTGAGAAAGTTGGATTTTTTGTCCTAAACCGCTTGACCCTATCCGCCATATCTGCCTTTATCCACACCTTTATTACGACCTCGATTCCAGCTTTGGTCACTAACGCAGCTGTTACACGTCCCTCAGCGGCAGATGGGGTAGTAGCATTGCGTATAAGATCTAGTACACGTTCGTCTACTTTCTTATTAAACTGATCATCCTCTAATAGCCTACGCCCAAATTGTTTATAAAATTTGTTAAACTCAGAAGAGAATGCAACCTCCTTTGTACATAGACCAAATTCTACACAGAGTTGACGCATTATTCTACCTGCGTAGAAATACTCTAAATCAAGCGCCGTAGTAAGTTTTTTGGCAAAAGTGGTACTACCTGTACTAGCAAGCCCTCCAATAACAATTACGGGCTTTAGACTTGCCATTACTCTATGTTACCACATCTTGATAATTACTCATAGCATAGGCATATCCGGCTATCAAAGCAGCATTATCGCCCGTGTAACGTAGCGGAGGGATATATAATTGCACCTTAGCGGGATCTAGCCTCTGAGCCAGTAAATCTATCAAACGCTGGTTAGCGCTAACTCCTCCCCCTAATACTACTGTATGTAAACCTGTTTTTTCAATCGCTTTCTCTACATTTGCTATAAGGTGTAAAAACGCAACACGCTGAAAAGAAGCTGCTACATCTTGTTTTAAAAATTCCTTATATTCCTTGTATGTTTTTTGGCATAAATTGCGATACAGATTAATAGTGGCAGTCTTTAACCCCGCAAAGCTTAACCTAATATCCTTAACATCAGCTAGCGGAATAGGCAACTCTATAGCAAACTCATCTCCGAGCTTAGCTAATGTCTCAATCTTTGGTCCTCCTGGGTATCCTAGCCCTAACTCTCTAGCTACCTTATCAAATACTTCTCCGATAGCATCATCTTCAGTTGTACCAAGCACCTCAAACTCGGTCGGGGACTTAAACCTAATAATCATCGTATGCCCCCCAGATACAATAACCCCTAACAAAGGAAACTGTGGTTTAGGTTTTATACTTGGCTCAAGCCATACACCCCAGATATGTGCAATGACATGATTAACCTCTATAAGTTCAACCCCCAAACCTGCGGCTAAGCCGCGTGCGAAGGCTTCTCCGGTTTTTACAGCGGGAGGCAATCCTATCTTAGCTGCAACAGCCACAGCGTGAGGATTATATTTATCCACGACCTCAATAAGCTCAGGTAACAACCCTTGTAAATTCTTAACATGCTCGCGAGCCGCCAACTCGGGAACGACCCCACCATACCTACTATGCTTTTTAGCCTGACTTAGAGTAAACTCATATAGCACCTCTTGGCCATTTTCAACTATGGCAACAGAAGTCTCATCACATGTGGTTTCTACACCTAAAATCCGCATTGTTTATTATATACTATAACTATATAAAATAATAGTATTCCTCTTTTAAATTACGTAAAAATTTAAGCAACCCTCCAATATTTGTTAAATCAATTTCTCTACCATCTGTGACTTCCCCCGCTGGGTCAGTCATACACTCACTACAGTAAATCCCGTTTGACGTGGCCATCCCTTTACGTACAATAGCTTTACAACTATTACAAAAAACATAGTTCTCAGGAAGTATATGTAACTTTAAAACTGTCCAGAGTATTAATGAAGTAAATAAATATAACTTATTAGAGGCTAACACGAGCTTTTCAAGATAATTTACTAGTTCAGCAAATAAGCTATATTCTTGCATCCAAAACCTTTCCCAAAACCATAACAAGTAATCAAATAAAAACATGTAAGAGTACAACCCCAATCTCGAATAATAACGATTAATAACTTTAAACTCCGACAAATACAAGCGGTTCTTTTTGTATATAGATGCATTTATAAGTATTCCTCGACTAAGGAGAGCACCCCTACGACTGTTTCCCGAGTTTGCGTTCTTAGCTATAACCTCTATAGAACCTAAAATGTGAGAAATCCCTCTTACATACAGATCCTGCCCCCCCTGACGTATACTTGTTACTATAATATCAGTCGTTAAAAACCTCATACTGGCTAACTTGTTATATTTACGGGATTCACATACAAAGGCGCAATTTCGCCTATATCTTCTATCAAGACGGCACGCCTCTTATCTAATAGATAGTTTACGAACTTTTCTAAGAATGCTCCGTCTATACATAAAGACGATGGCTCTACCCATTGAAACTGTACGCTTGTGTACAAGCTGTTTCCATATACTAATGTATCTTCAGGAATACTATCTAGATTACTGTAAACCACATTCCAACCTTTTGCTTGCCTTGTCCCTAACCATCCTTTGATTAAAGCCCTACTAGATAGTTTATTGGATCCAAAACCCTTTGATTTAAACGCTATTTCTATAGGAGGAAGTCCCTGGACAAAAATATTAGTCCTCTCTTCTTTAGCTACAAACGAGACCAGATCAAAGCTTGTAAACTGGAAGATCTCTATATTCTCCTTTGTTACAGCTAAACCCAATGCAAACGACACTCCTTGCCTTATGCCGGTATAGCTGCCAGGGCCGATGTTTATGAACCCCCTTTGAAGTGACGACATATCTATCTGGCGGTGTAACTCGTCAATAACAGTATTAAAATTCCTATTAATAAACTTAATCCGCCAACCTTCTGCATCTGCCCTCCTACTTGACATCTTCACGGCTACAAAATAAGGGTATATGACGTTTTGTATTATTATGG
>WFZN01000046.1 GCA_015489555.1 Candidatus Dojkabacteria bacterium
AATCTTACCTCCTTTATGTGGAACGAGCTAGGAATACCACCAAAAAATTATCTTAAACTTCATCCTAAACTTAATAGATTAAACAATAACATAAATATAACCCTAGACGAACAACTCATATTTGGCTCCTTGCCACCTGTAATTTTAGCTGAAACACGGTATAAAAAATATATCTTAGAAACTTACACCCAAATTTATCTAGAACAAGAGATAAGACAAGAGAGTCTAGTAAGAAAGATTGGAGCATTTGGCCGCTTTTTAGAGTTGGCTGCCGCTGAGTCTGGCAATGCCCCTAACTTTACCCAACTTTCCCAGCAATCTGGCGTAAGTGTACCTGCTATAAGGGAGTTTTTCCAGATACTAGAAGATACACTAATAGTTAAAAGGCTTGATCCCTATCTTAAAAGCCCACGAAAAAGACTATTTTCACGACCAAAATATTATTTCTTTGACATTGGAGTAAGAAACGTAACAGCGAAACTCCCCCTTAATAATGGCCTTTTAAACGCTCAAAAAGGGCTACTGTTTGAGCATTTTATTATATTAGAACTTTTTAGAAGAGCAGGTTTACCAGATGCAAACTTTAAATTATACTGGTGGCGTACATTAGATGGTGCCGAAGTCGACTGTATAATTGAAAAAGACGATGGCATCCTAATACCAATAGAAATTAAAGCTGCCTCTAATATTAATCTTGGCAAGCTTAAAGGACTTACAAGTTTTCTAAAAAGCCATCCTAATGCTCCAATTGGATATGTAGTATCTCTTGTCGAGCGGCCTCAAAAACTTAAAGAGAAAATCATCGCTATACCTTGGTGGATGGTTTAAATAAAATAGGTAAGGCCTGTAAATCGGGCTGCTCTATCTAACAGCTTACTCCCTTTTTATAAAGCCTTCTAATATAAAACGTAGAGGCCACAAGTAGCGCCAAACTTACCAGTAAAAACTCTCTGCCCCCATAAGGCATTATGGTAGCTAATGTGCCAAGGCCTAAAAAACTTATTACGGGGTAAAAAAGTGACACAGCACACCCAAAACACCCACTAAAAAGTGCGGTGGTTATTGCACCAAGGGTTGTAAGTAAAGAGCCCTGTTTATACACGAACCCGTATTTTGTAAAATATTTGAAAAGTAAATAAGCGTTAATCGTAAAAAATGTTACATTTGCTAGCCTTAATGCAAACAACCACAACCCATCTAGTTTTACAAAGAATGTTAAAAGATACAGTGTTTCTTGTACCTTCTTAGACAATGACAGGCCACTAGAAAATACAGGAAGCAACCAACGCCAATACGTACTGATTAATAATAACACCAACAAAATACCCCCAACTAATAACCACATAAGAACCTCACTTAAAACCTTTAACAAGCCAGTATTACTCTTTTGGCCATAATCTGAAGAATCTCCGTTGCTTTTTGTAGACATAGTTACAATTATAATACTTTACTGTGAAGCGGTCTAAAGTAGAGGTAAGTGTTAATAAGCCTCCACACACATCTAAAAATGTGCAAAACAACCTGAAAGATGTCGTTTTTCATATACTACAACTTATACCCAAAGGTAAAATTGTTACATACAAAACTATTGCAGACGTATTTAAAATTTCTCCAAGACACGCCGGTAAAATTATTAGCACAAGCCCCCATATTAGCGCAAAATGCTATAAAGTAATTTATTCTAACAGGAGTCTTGCCAAAGCATACAAATTCGGTGGCGCATGTAAACAGGCTACTTTGCTCAAAAAAGAAGGCGTAGAAATAACCCCAAACACTTGTAAAAAAGATGTAACGCCAAAGGTCAAAAATATTACACATTTTATGTGGACCCCCACCAAAGTTATACAACTTTATCTTAACCTTTATGCCCAATTTAGCGACGTAGGAAGATGGCCCTGGTATAAAATCTCAAATAAAGGCAGTATAGTACTACAAAACGTTAATAATACCCACACTCCTACCCCACAGTCCCATAACCCCGAAGAAATTGTAATTGGCGCAATACTTACCCAAAACACCAACTGGGGTAACGTTGAAAAAGCATTACAAAATCTCAAAACCCACCTTAAAAAGTATACGCTTACTCTACACGACATAAACGATCTAGACCTACAAACCTTAAAAACCCTTATAAAACCCGCAGGCTACTACAACCAAAAAGCAGTATATCTTAAAAATGTTACAGTTTTCTTTAAAACAAACCCTAAAATATACAAACTACTTAAAACCCACGGTGGCTTGCTAGAAATCAACTATGATATAAAAACTGCCAATAAATGGTTACCAAAACTTCGCAACCTTTTTCTTACTGTAAAAGGCATTGGGCAAGAAACTGCGGATACCATACTACTTTATGCCTTTAACCTACCAAGTTTTGTAATTGACAAATACACGCATAATTTTGTAAAAGCTCTCTTACTGGAGGAATTTACAGCGCATATAGCAAAATCAAACCTAACACTAACCACTAAACAGGTCATAAAACTACTGGAAAAACCGTCTTTGAAAAATTACAAATTACTACAAAGTTTTTTTGCAGATCAGCTTGATAACATAAACCCCAAAATGAAGGTTTATGTATATCAAAGATTACATGCTTTTATTGTTTTGTATCAGCAACAATATAGAAACATGTCTACTAAAACAAATCGCAAAAAACATAACAGCACTCCTGAAACTTATATACTTATTAACTCCCGATAATCCTGTATAACCACATCTGCCATATTTATGTATTCATCGTTTATACCAGGGGTATAAATACCAACAACTGTAGCACCCGCTGCTTTTGCAGCCTCTAAGCCTGGTTTTGAATCCTCAAATATAACTACATTTTCAGGCTCTACCCTAAAAACTCTCATTGTCAAAAGATACGGCCCTGGAGAAGGTTTACCTTTAACTACAGAGTCTCCCGTAACAATAACCTTAAAGGTTTGAGAAAGCCCCACTGTTTCTAACAAAATATGCGTAGTAAGTAAAGCGGACGAAGTAACCAACCCACAAAAATTGCGCGTATTGCCGCGTTTGTCTTTAAGAAACGCTAAAAATTCCTTTACGCCGGGTTTATATTTTACAATTTTTGGATTCTTTTTTAGAATAGATATTTTAAAATCTAGAAACTCCCTTCTAATATCGGAAACGAGGGCGCTATTGTACCGTTGTTTTTTATATTCCAAAAAATTTGTAAGCCCATCTAAAAGCTTATAACCCGAAGAGAACCGCTGATAATCAGAGAATGTATAGTTAAGATTAAAATACTTTCTAAAAACATAAGCAAACGACTTAAAATTAAGCTGCTCTAAATCTAACAATGTATTGTCTAGATCAAAAAGAAGAACTGTAGTATCTAAAAGTATAAAGTTAGCTATCTCTTGCTTGTTCATCAAATATTATAAACAATTGTTCGTACAGCCCTATCACTCAAGGCCGATGCCAATACGGACTTACGCATGTCTCTAAAATTTATATTAAGGAAAAATGTACAATCCATTAACTTTCTTACAGGATATTTTTTATACCGTAGGGTAGCACAGCACATGTCCTGGTACGTTTTGTTACGGGAGACTTCCAAGGTTTTATTATGGCAACAAAACCAATAAAATCACGACAAACCCGGCCAAAACATGCTCAAATTTATACCAAAGCGTCTACCCATTCAAAGATTATACTCAGTCTACCAAAACCCCAAAAATATAACCCCCCTATACAAACACAAAGATGCAAACAAAACACAAAACGCCAAAACAAGATACAAACCCAGAACATTTTCTACTATATAATCTACTATGCACGACATTACCCTAGAAATAGGTAAAGTAATTAAACAATACCCCAACATAAACCTTCACCTAGCGTTTTTTATAGCCGCTGCACAAAAACTTTACATACATTACGAACTTATTACTCCAAAAATTGCCGAATTTAGAACTCCTACAGAAAAATGGCATATTTTAGCTGCAATGACACCCTTAAACTCAATGGTTGCGCGTACTCTTTCTGGTAATAAGTATCTTACCCATTTAATTTTAAACCGTGCTGGATTTAAAACCCCAAAGTTTGCGCAGATTAAATCATTTGATGAACTACAAGAACTTAAAAACAAATGGCAAAACATAGTAGTAAAGCCCACAAGAGGCAGTGGAGGTAAAGGCATTACCATTCTGCCCCACTCTACAGAAGAACTTAAGAAAGCCTACGAATATGCTGCAAGTTTTGAAAAAGGAGTTTTGGTGGAATCTTTTGCAAAAGGAGAAAACTACCGTATTGTAACGCTAAAAAACAAAGTACTTGCCGTAATACACCGAAAACCAGCTCATGTAGTTGGAGATGGTACTCATACTATTCACGAACTTATCGAAATTACAAATCAAAAACATCGCGCTAAAAAGTTATCGATTATAAAAGTTTCACCAGATACAGAGATACTTTTAAAAGAACAAGGTTACACTTTCGAAAGCATCCCCTCAAAAGGCAAAACTGTATATCTTCATAGAACCTCAAACCTTTCTCAAGGAGGAACAGTAGAAGATGCAAAAGGAGTACTTCACCCAAAATACCACGAAATCGCCATAGAGGCTGCCAAAGCAATCGGTCTAAACTATGCGGCAGTAGACCTTATTATAGAAGATCCTAAAGATCCAGGGAAATACGTTATAAACGAGCTAAACCACAGCCCCGGTTTACGCATCCCCTATTTGGCAACAGGAGAAAATATTGGAGTTAGGGTGTTAAAGGAGATTGGG
>WFZN01000047.1 GCA_015489555.1 Candidatus Dojkabacteria bacterium
ATATACAACCCCGTTTCTAATATAGTCTCTAAGAATGGAAGCAAAATTTCTCCCCACTCAATAAATGTTGGGTACCTCCCGATATAATCTAACAGGGCAGTTGATTCTATAAGTTGCGTGGCGTCAGTCCCTAAGTTTTCTTTTAATACCCGATAAAGATCGTAATGAGCGATACCGCCCTTAGGGGTTTTGTAGAAACGTAAAAGTACAAAGGTCGGGCTTGCCCCTCCCGAATACCCTAATTTAGTAAGCACCCCCTTAACAAGATGAGTCTTACCAGCCCCAAGATCACCGATTAACACAAACACAGGACTCCCGTGTTTTTCGATTATATCAACAATCTTACGGACAACACGAGTATCATTGCGAGTCCTTAGCAAAACATCATTAACCATATTGTATTTTACATTCTGCCAGATAAAACCAAAACCTGAATAAACCTAAGGTAAAGCGATGTATTAAAATACCTATTATAAGCCTTACAAACCTAGAAACTAATTATGTCATTATCTAACGAATCTAATTCTTCCGGAGTCAAACTGGTCACCTCATCGGGTACTAGGTCAGAATACTCATCCTTCACATATTGACTAATTACATCAGGTGGCCCTATAAACTGAACATTTTGTGTTTTCATAAATTCCCTAAGCTGAGGGAGCGTAAGCTCCAAGGTTTCAACGTACTTTAAGTTCGTACCGCAGGCATCACAAAAAACTACTAAGTATTTATTCTCCCCACAGTACGGACACTCTAATTTAAGAACCAAAAATTTGTTTATAGGTCCATGCTTGTTAACCCCTGAGGCACACATTTTAATTAAATGTTAACTCATATTCTCTCTTTTGACAAGATGAAACATTTTCTCAGCTAAATATGTACGCAAGTTGTTGAAAAACCTATCAAACATTAAAGAGGCTTCCTGTTTAAACTCTACCAGGGGGTCTCTTTGTGCAAAACTTCTAAGAAAAATCCCAGATCTTAGATCGTCGATACTATCTATATGCTCCATCCACAAAAGGTCAAGTGTTTGCAGTATTATTATCCTAAAATAATCCCGTATTTCCTGCGGACCAAACTGGCTTAAATGATAACCTAACCCTCCCAAAAGTACCCTGTAGAGTTCGTATGGTTTTACAATAACGTGATCATCTGAGAGTGCGTTTCTGAATCTATTTTTAAAACTTTGGGGTGTCTCACCTAAGGCTCTTAATATGTCCTCCCATACTTGGTCTGGCATGATGGTATCTAAAAACTCTTGTAAATATCGGTATGTTGCTATGTCTAACTGGGCTTGTTCAACAAATGGCAAATAAGCGGAGAAACCCTCAACCAACTGCTTTGCTAGCCAAAATCTTAAAGGAGACGCCAACGGTCTTAACAACCTATCAACCTCCATGCCAAAATCATAAGGTTCTAATAAACTATATGATTTAAGTGCCTCAACATGGGTTTTAGTGAGATTAATATCGAATTTATCAACACTAACCTTTGACAAAGCAGAATATTTTTCAAAATCTCTTTTTTCCCTACCAATAAGTATCAGAATACGTCGTCTAAGATCATATACTATATTCCTTTGAAAACTTACCACATCGTCAAATTCTACTAGTCTTCGACGCATATCAAAGTGCAGAGACTCAACCTTCTTTTGGGCCTTTTCAATCATTCGCGAAATCATTTTTGATGAAAGCGGCATGTCCTCACCTAGCTTGGCGCTATCAAAGATACGTTTTAAAATATCACCGCCAAAGATTCGCAACAGATCGTCCTCTAACGACAAATAAAAACGAGTATAACCGGGATCCCCCAAACGTCCTGTGCGCCCTCTTAACTGGTTATCAATCCTCCTGGCTTCGTGCCTCTGAGCGCCAAGTACAACCAGCCCTCCCAACTTACGTACCTCATCTGTTATCTTTATATCTGTACCACGGCCCGCCATATTAGTAGCAATAGTCACAGCTCCTTTACGTCCAGCCTTAGCGATTATTTGAGCTTCCTTCTCATGGTATTTAGCATTTAGTACCTCGTGAGGAATACCTTCCCTTCTAAGCAACTCCGACAACTCCTCAGATGCATCGATCGAGGATGTCCCTACCAAAACGGGCTGGCCCCTATCATACAAACGCTTGATCTCCTCTATTATAGCTTTATATTTTGCCTGTTTGGTCTTAAACACTACATCAGTGTAATCTTTCCGAATTATTGGTTTGTAGGTGGGCACTACGACAACATCTAAACCATAGATCTTTTTGAACTCCTCACGTTCGGTAGCGGCTGTCCCTGTCATTCCCGCCAAAAATGTATACAACCTATAGAAATTTTGGTGAGATACAGTAGCCAACGTTTTACTCTCAGATTTTACGGATACTCCCTCTTTGGCCTCAATAGCTTGATGTAATCCCTCACTATATCTTCTATTAGGTTGAACCCGCCCAGTAAATTCATCTACTATCAATACCTGGCCATTCTTAACTATATAATCTCTGTCCTTTTTAAATAAGGCTTTCGCTTTTAACGCTGTATGTAAATGTTTAAGATACAAGGTGTCTAGCCAGATATCCTTGATTCCTAGCAACTTCTCTACCTTACGAGCGCCCTCTTCTGTTAATGTCACGGAGCGATGTTTTTCGTCTACGATATAATCAACTCCTTCCTCTAACTCCCTTGCGACCTTTGCAAACTGCACATACAACTTGGTAGATTCAGTGTCAGGCTGAGAAATAATCAAAGGCACACGTGCCTCATCAATTAGGATAGAATCAGCCTCGTCTACTATCGCGAAATAACGACTGCGCTGCACTCGTTGATATATATCCGTTGCCATATTATCTCTCAGATAATCAAACCCGAACTCATTAGCTTCACCATATACAATATCCGCCATATAAGCCTCAAACTTTGATATTGGCACAAGATTAGCCCCACGCAATGTAGACATATTTCGCAAATCCTTAGTTTCTAGTAACGGTCTAATTTCCTCCCCTTTTATCTTTAAAGCTTCTTTGTCAGGCACATATTTAAAAGCCCCTTCTGAAGTAATCACCGCTACACTAAAACCTAAGTGCCCCAAGATGTGTCCTGCCCATTCTGCATCCCTTTTTGCAAGGTAATTATTTACCGTATGAATGTGAACACCTCTTGCTGTAAGTCCGTAAAGAGCCGCTGGTAATAATGCTGTATTAGTCTTACCCTCCCCCGTATATACCTCGATGATTTTCTGTTGAGCCAGCAAAATGCCTCCCACCAACTGTACATCAAAATGCCTATGGGAAGCTACACGGCGAGCAACTTCCCGTACCCTAGCATATATTTCAGGTAACACCTCCATTAGCTGCCTTTTTTCCTCCATGACCTGAGTTAAGTATTTTTCTTTAGATAAACCGTCCAATTCAAGTTCCGGATTTTTGCGATTCTCTTCTACATCTATCCCTAGTGCTTCTCTATATTTTCGAGCAGTTTGGGCAAGCTCCCTATCGCTTAACTTGCGTACGGAATCCTCCAAGCTATTAATCTTTTCAACTATTTTGTAGGCCTGTTTTATGGCTTGTTTCTCTGCGGAAAACAAATCAGTTATTTTTCTTAATATATTCATCATCTCTTAATAATACCATACCGGGGTAACCCGATGTCTTACTTACCAGGTACACTTACGGCTGTCACGCTGCGACCAGCACGCCATAAAAACGTTTTATCCTTTGCTCCCAATGAACCCAAATACTGTAGCTTATCTAGTTCGGGCACAGTAATTTCCCCTATACCCAACAAAACTAACTCCCTTGACCTAAGATTAACCTTGACATAATAGAACCGAATGACAAAGTCAATCCCACTAGTTTGGAATACACCTGCCAGCAGGGCCTTGAAAAATCCTCCCTCATTATTCTTTGATAGATTTCTTACGGTTGTATCATCAAACCACACCAAGCGATAGTGGACAAAATCCGAATTCACCAGCGCTCGTCTGACTTGTTCACCAATTTTAAGCGACTTAAATTCTATCTCATTTCCTTGAGTTAAAACATAAAAGCCAGAATTCTTGGGGCAATCTACGGCCTCTTCTGGTGAAGCTACAGTTACATCGCTGTTTGAGTCAGCACCAACCTGGGCAGTTACCGCTTCGTCCCAATTCTTATCATATACCCATAATATGGCGAACTTATCTACTGGTCTCAAATACCCGCCACATACGTCACTAATAATCCGCTTGTGTTTTTCCTTAAGATACCACTCCATGTAAGAGTGCAGATCCCCGATTTCTACTATGTGACCCAAAACAGGATTTATATATACATCCAAAATTGTATCAGCGATATTATAAGAATGTACTATAGATACATCGGTCTTTTCCCCGGAATGTATCTTCAGCTCATAGACACGACTATTTACGTGTTGATACCCCTCAATTTCTTCATCCTGGGAAACCCCATCTGTGTCCTGCGTATGGACAGTTACTAGTAATCGATGGAAGCGCTCAAAATTCTCAATTAAGGAGATCTGAGATATTTCATAGTCTCCTTTCAATAAATCCCCAAATAACTGACCAAGGTCAATGGCCTTCGTCACTTTAGGCTCCTCTTCTTCCCAAAACAAAAGCTTTTTCTGCTTAGCTATAAATATACAGCATCCTTCTATAACATGGATATATCTCTTTTGACTCAAATCCCCTTTGCTTCCCCCAAGTATTTCTGATACATTTAGATAATACGGCTTATCTGCCACAAATAGATCCTCTACGTAAAGATCCTCTTTTTCATCATCCCAAAATACGCCCTTATTATTCAGAATCCCCAAAAATGAATCCGCTACCGAGAGATTCACAACTCTGACGATTACATTATTCTCTGTTTTAATCCCATCTACATTTCTATTATCTCTTCTATAAAACAAGCTAAATGTAACAATTGAAATAAAAAACGTAATACCTATAAAAACTGTTAAATATAACTTTTTATTCGCCTTGCTTTCCTTAAACCTAGCAAGGATTTTTCTGGCTTCAAACATGTTATTCCTTATTATATTATTTTGCTTTAATCATTATGATTAGACTTAATTAGGCAATCCCGTTAATCATTAATTAATACCGAACCTTTAGCAGACTCCAATCTATATTTGTATATTTCAAAGGATCCTTCCTACAACGTAGATATCTACAAGTACGGACCTCGTAGTGCAAATGGTACTTTAATTTTCTACAACGGTAAACCCCGCTGTTTCCGGTTATGGCGAGAGCATCTCCCCAATTAACACGTTGCCCGCTACGCCGTATAAGATTCCCAAGTCGCAAGCTACTAAGATGGAAATAATAAGTATAGAGTCCATTATCGTGTTTTACGGCAACATAGTATCCTCCGGCAAGACACTTATCACGTCTATGATACCTAGCTGCAACGATCGTTCCTCTAGCAGGAGTTTTAATACGTTTTTTATAAACCCCCAGATCGACCCCTCCATGAAAACGACTGTAATGAGTCCTGCCAAACCGCTGCGTAAGCCTGACATTCTTATAATCAAAGAAAATCCAGTCCAACGGTTTTGATGGCACTGTTCTTTCAGAGAACCTAATCTTAAGATCCGAATATAAAAAGGGGATATCCTTTATATCAGACAACCCGCTAATCCCTTCTGGGTTAAACACCCCTTTTAGTAGCAATCGTTTCTCTTGTCCTGATGCGCCCTTAACCTGTGCGTTGTATAAATTTTTGTCACGTAAATACACCAATGGGTATACCACCTTACCATCAGATAATGTATATTGCGGCCGAAGAACAATACCCCTAGTGGTTAGTGGAGCATACCAACATCTTCTTACAAGATACCAAATAGGGAAGCTAATAGCATTGCACCGAAAATGCCTTACCCTGACTTTAACTAAACTGGGTAGTCTAAAATAAATGTTCTTTGCAAGTTTACCAGGATATGCAAGCTCTTCCTTGCGTACCAGCTCATATTCGATGTTCTTAGCACAACGAATCTTATGAGTACTAGTTTTTGCCCACTGATTCTCAAAGATATTCACCTCGCAAAATACCTCCTTTGATGAACTCGCTTTTGCGGGTAATGGAGGAAGCGGCAATCTAAACTCACGTATGGAAGGTTTACTTACATTCCCTGCGGCGTCAACAACTTTAGCAGTAATCAAGTGACTAATCCCATAAGTAATATTAGCTGGTAGGTCAACTTGTATATTACCCCGTGGACAAACTCCCTCATAAAGTGGGCTACCATCAAGTTTTACATTAACCTTTGCCTTATATTCACACTTTATAAAAGCAACTTTCTTAGTCTTATTTATTAAGACCTCTATCTTAGGGGCTTCTGGAGCGACACTATCATAGTAGATAGTGGATTCTGTGTGGCCTGCATTCCCAACGATATCCTTACATACGAATCTCACCTTATTACTACCTTGTTTCAGTGGTAACCATTTAATAGATAGTGGTTTACTAAAAAAAGTATTATATGTCTTGTAAAGTTTGTTTCTAACATATATAAAAAGTTTGCCTGTCTCGCTACATCCTACTGAGACTGCAGGCATTTTATTTATAATAAGATTCTGTTTAAAAGGGGTGACAATCACATCGGGGGGAGTTTTATCAATCCTAAAAGCCTTAGGAGATGCAACATTACGCTTACCAAGGCTATCAGTCCCAACAACATAAACAAAATATGTACTGTCTTTCCAGTTAGTGACGTTAAGATATAACCATATTCTGTCTGAAATAAAATCTTTAGAGAAAATCAAACGCTGTGCTGAGTCATATATCTCTAATGTACTCTTTTTAAGAGAAACGTCACTGAATTTAGCATCTATCAAAACCTTGCCACTACTACCTGGCCCGATTATAAGTGGCTTAACCGCGAATTTCTCAAGTTTTGGTGGGGTGCTATCTTGTATACTTACGACTACAGGAGACCAGTCGCTCATATTTCCATATTTATCCTTACTTCGAACGCGGTAGTAGTACGGCCCTTCAGTTAGATTTTGTACGGTAAAACGTTTATCAGTAATCCATCCTGTAGAATTATTAGCAGAGAAATCTCTACTACGGCTCCACTGTAACTCGTACCTAACATCATTTTCAATCGGATAAATAACCCATTCCAATGTATTAGAATCTCCCACCGTGTAAGGAGGTTCTGGTATAAAAGCAGGAATTGGTGGCGGCGTAGTATCTATATAAAATCTCCTGGCTACACTGCTAGCTTTGTTACCATATGGATCACGTACCTGGACCCTCCAATAATATTCGCCATCCCTTGAGATGCTCATTGTGAAATCTGGTGTAGGACTCCAGGAACTCTGCTTAAAAATGCTACTAAATTGTCCATCATAAGCTATCTGCAGTCTATATTCTAAAGGGTCGTTATCTGGATCAGTGCTTGAGTATGCTTCAAAATGCAGGACGTGATCAGTGTGTACCAAGTTATCAGCGGGGCTCCTTAGGACCGGCGCAGAAGGTATGGTATTGTCTTCATATTCTACTAGAATATGTGGTTTTTCTGCCGCAGTACAGTGGGGCGGGAATGCGCCTTGGGCGCATTCCCGCCCCCAAAACCTCATGAAACCACCACCAGGTGTTTCAAACTTAAACTTCAGGAAAAATCCTCTTGCCTCTCCCATCGTTAAAAAATAATCATAATCTCTCTTAAACGACGCAGTAAAAACGATTTTATGATCTGTTGGAGCAAAATCCCAATTGGCATAACTTACATATGTACCACCAGGCTGGTTAGCCCACGAAAGGTTAACACCATGCCAGATAAAATCACTCCTATACAGATTCACCTGTGTTGCGCCCGAACCACTACCGTCGACATATGTTAAATACAAGTAAACCTTTCTTATCTGCGATGGCTGTACGCCCTTCGAGTTAAGAAAGGAGTAATCGGGCTTTACAAATACCCTTGTTCGCTGCTTGCCGATATTTGTCTCATACCCGATATATAAGTATTTCTCCCCTCCATGTACTGTATACGGGTTTGCCTCTTCTACATATGTGTCCTCAAGAAGCGGTACGGTAATAGTTTTAAGGTTCCCAGCCTTAACTGGCATATAGGACAAAAGGTTTATAGCAAAAACAAAGTAAAAAAATACCATTTGTAATTTAAATCTATAAAAACCTCTCACTTATACATAGATTTATATATTAGTAATATTTGATAAGATACAACGTAATAGTTAATAAAAATCTTTACCAAAGAGCCCGCAAATAGGCTCGCTTTAGGAGACAATAAACAATTACCCACTTAGGACAACATCTGCTTCTTCTAGGAGTCTTATCTTTTCTAACTTACGATTAGCATCACGCCATAACCTTATTTTAGAATGATCCCCACCTAATAAGACCTTCGGTACATTCAAGGTCACCCCCCTAAACCTAACTATCCTAGGACGAGTGTACTGAGGAAACTCCGCATTAATATAAATATCTCCTTCCTTAATACTAAACATCGTTTCATCTTTAACACTTTGCTCATTCCCTAATACCCCGGGGATTTGCCTTACTATACTATCTATAATTACTAAAGCTGGTAATTCACCACCTGTTAAAACATATGGTCCCACACTTATCTCGTAATCAACTACCTCTCGTACCCTATCGTCTATCCCTTCGTAACGTGGGGCTATAATAATAATTCCATGATTAGAATCATAGTAACGCTTAGAATAAGCTTCTACAAAAGGTTGTGTAAGCAATTTACCACCAGGTGATACCAGAAACACATGGACAGAATCTATTGTAGTCCATTTTTTAGTAAAATAATCTATCCCCTTAAATACAATATCGCTACGTATTATCATACCTGGTCCACCGCCAAAAGGCCTATCATCAACGCTCTTATGTTTATCTGTCGCAAAATCCCTCAGATTTTTTATCTCAAACATTACTTTATTGGCTTTAACAGCCTTCTTCATTATACTTTCCGTAAGATAACATTCAAAAAAGGAAGGAAATATAGTTAAAATACCGATCCTTAACATAGACTCACCAACCCAATATAGACTCCAAACAAACCGAGCGGGCGACGGGATTCGAACCCGCGACCTTCTGCATGGCAAGCAGACGCTCTAGCCGCTGAGCTACGCCCGCGTATCAACTAACCGTATTAGTATTTTGCCCTATATTGTTCTTAATTTCAATTAGCCGTTCACGAATCGCTTCCAACTGCTCTAACATGCTACGAATTGTAACCTTTAAGTCCTTGACGGTGTCAAGTTCCTCTTCTAAGAAGTAGCTTACAGGTTTATCAAGATTACGAGCCAATTTAACCAGTACTTCCAAAGGTGGGACTACCTTCCCTTTCTCATAAGCACTAATACTCTTATCAGATAATCCGGTCATTAACGCCAAATCCCTCTGTGAAAAACCCTTATTTAACCTAGCTGCACGCAAACGCTGTGCCAAGAGTTTACGGATATCCACGTATCTTCTCTTTGACATATCCCTATTTTATCATACGGCCTTAGTAACTTCCTTATACATCCAGCCAGCAAAATGCCTAAAAAACACAGTTACGAATAAATATGCCAGGACAAAAAATAAGAACACGTACAGCAACACAAAATTAATTCTATACCACCAATATAACCCGGTTGTTACTGAATCTATAGGTCTTACCCTAAGATCAGTCGTCAGATTGACGAAAGCAGATACGGAAGCACTATCGATAACCCCTGCTTGATTTGTAACAACCGTGAAATTTATCCGATGTTCTCCCGGCACATAGGGTAATACCACAAATCGGCCCATAAGATGCCTTGCTAAATCCATATAATACGTCCTCTCTTGAGGCTTTATTTTAACCCCCCCTAAGGTAGAAGTAGTAGCCAAAATCTCGACTTTATCTACCGGTTTCTCTAACGTAACCTCAACAATCATTGGAATACCATTATTCCACGGATATTGCGGATACCTTAACAGTCTAACTCCCATATTCATCACTGTTTATTTGAGCACGTGTAAAGATGTCCAAAAAGTTTACTGACTTTCTTTCCCATATCCACGGGTACCTTTCTGCTTCATACATCAAACACTGCGAAATAACAGATCCCTTTTTATGGAATCCCAACGATTCTACGACCTTATTACCATCAATCCATACATACTTACTAACATATCTATATCTGGGATTTTTAGCCGTTTCTACCTTCTCATTTTTTACAACGAACAGGAAGGGAGGTAACCGTTTGTATCTCTCAATTACATTTTTAGGCTGCCTAGCATTATGAAACTCAACGAATACCAAAGGATCTTTGCCTATATTTACGACGTTAAAAACCCAATCCGGCGGTATAACTACTCGCTCCCCCTGCCCTAACCGCGCGGCATAGGCGATCATATCTTCTCTTACCAGGTTACCATTGTATCTTACAAGTTCTTGCGGATACATAAGCACAATCGCCTCCCCCGAAACTACTTCTAAAACCCTGGGGTAATCTTTACTCACTATGGGTTTAGTGCGTGGGTATTCAACACCAATGTAGTAAGGATTTAGTATAACAACCTTCAGTCTTACAGGATAATCAGGGCTATCGTTTGTACGCCTTAACCAAGCTGTTACGTATACCGTTTCAGAAAAAATCACAACCGCGTTCAAAAAATATCCTGTAAGTTTATTAATAATGTGACGCGTTATTCCAGTTAGCTCATAAGTCCAATGGCTCGGGGATACGGTCAATTCAGCAACATCGACAACCGCGGGTATACGACAGTATTTATACAAGTCAAGTTGCATATCGAATTATAACAATGCCCCCAACCCGTATAAAAGATACAAGATAAAAGTTATCATACTCATATTATCAACATAACCCACCTGTTCTTAAAACAGGCTGGAACAGATATAAAGTCCTACATATCATTGTTAAGCTTAGGGATGGTCAGCAATCACGCCTTTGATATAATAAACAAGACGCCGGGATAGCTCAGCGGCAGAGCAGCGGTTTTGTAAACCGCAGGTCGTGGGTTCGAATCCCACTCCCGGCTTGTTAAAAAGCATATACGCTGGAGTAGCTCAGTCGGCAGAGCACACCCATGGTAAGGGTGGGGTCCCGGGTTCGAGTCCCGGCTCCAGCTATGAATCAAACATAAAAACGTTGCTTTACTATCATGAACCAACAACCTCTTGATACAAAACCCCTGTATCAAAAGACAGTATGGGTACAAGATCTACTAAAAACAACAGATTTTACCGTTGATATATCTAGCGAACCATTTATTATAGAGAACATAAGACAACACAAGACGACTGAAGGGTCTCCATTCATACGACTTGAGATAACGGACAAAACAGGGAAAATCCCAGCTAGAATATGGAACGAAGATTTCCCATCTTGCAATATACACGAAATAAAGGAAGGTGACATAGTACTTATCTGGGGAAACCTAACCCAATTTAGAGAACGAAGGTATATAAGGGTAACCAAATTAAAAATTATTGCAGAAGACAACGTAAACATAGGTGAACTTACAAACACAGCCTTACAGGCGGATCTAGACACACTATGGACAAAGCTTACCCAGATAATAGCCTCAATTAAAAATCCTTACATCAGGCAGTTGCTTAACAATCTATTCTCAGATCCTAAGATAGCGAATGCATTTAAAACAACGGCAGCAGCTGAGATGGTACACCATGATTACATAGGTGGGCTACTTGATCATACATTAGAGATGATAGATATCGCCGAAGTAATCTTAAAACACTACCCACAAGCAGACAGAGATATTGTAGTTGCCGGAATAATATTACATGACATCGGGAAAATATTAGAATACGAGACCAAACGCACCGTTGTGAAACGTACCAAACAGGGATATCTACTTGGACATATTTACCTTGGATTAGAACTTATTAATAAATACCTCCCCGCTGGCTTCCCGGAAGAATACAAGCTACAATTATTTCATGTAGTACTAGCTCACCATGGTGAACTCGAATACGGATCTCCAGTACGACCTGCGACGATAGAAGCAATCATAGTATCAGCGGTAGATGATATATCAAGCAAAGTGAAACAATTCCAAAAAGAATTACAAACTAAACAGCCCGACTCACAGGGCTTTGGTGAGTACCATAAATTTATTAGAACACGTGTCTATTTCTCACATCTTGCTCGCCAAAAACATAAAGAAAACAGCCAAGACACTGCTTCTTCCAACACTATAGAACTTACCCTTAATGCAGAATCGGACTAAATAACAGGGTAACGATTCTTCCCCACAAACCCATTATAAGGGTACTGAGTCTAGTCCAGAACCCTAAAGCTAAAAATATTACAAGCAGCCAAATGCCATACTTTTCTAAAAACGAGGCCACCCTAGGTGAAATCCTAAAATAATCTAAGACATATACTACTAGCCTACCTCCATCTAAAGGAGGAAAGGGCAACAAGTTAAAGAAGGCTAGATAAAAATTAATCAAAGCAATTAATACCAGCAACTGCTGATCTAAAACTAATGCTGCATAACCAAACACAATAGACACAAACAGATTTACCAGAGGACCTGCCAATATAACAGCTGGTACCGCCAACGCATGCCTGGTTCGTAAATATCTCTCGTCTATTAATACTGGCTTAGCCCAACCTATCCTAAATATGAAAAATGCCAATGTACCTAAGATATCCAAGTGCCTTAAAGGATTAAAAGATAATCTTTTGTTAAACTTAGGAGTTAAATCACCGAACCTGTAAGCAACATAAGCATGAGCGACCTCATGAAAGACAATACCAAATATTAATCCAAAATAAACCACTGCATCTCTAACTAGGAAACTCATTGTTTATGTATCTAATCAAATTTATGTAATATCCCCGCGCCCGGCAGGACTCGAACCTGCAACCTCTGGTTCCGCAAACCAGTGCTCTATCCTATTAAGCTACGGGCGCTCTTTGCTTTATATACTTGATTATATAACTTAGACTGCAAACTAGTTACACACTCGGGAAAAATCTATTTATCCTCACTGGCATCCTGTGGGGTAGCATCACTTTCCTTGTCCTTATCTTCCTGTTCCGGTTCTTTGTCTGGCCACAACTTCTTTTTCTCTTCTACAGGAAGCATTAACTTTAACACAGCGTTGGAGGGCTTAGCACCTTTCTTAAGCCATTCTGTATAAGCTTCAGTATTTATTTTTAATCGCTTATCATTTTCCGTTAAAGGATCATAAAATCCTAGCAAAGCAATATATTTCCCTGTACTTCTTTTACGCCTTGAGTCCACAACAACTATACGATAAAACGGCCTATGCCTTCTACCGACTCTCAATAATCTGATCTTTAACATGTGCAGTAACTAGACTTATATTATTTAACTATCATTTAATATCTTTCTGTTTTCTAAGCAACCTTATTGCTTTTGAGGCAGCATTAAATTCAGCCTCCTTTTTAGATTTACCAATTCCAGTCGCGTAAATCTTACCTTTTATTTTAACACAAACCGTATACTTTCTCTCATGTTCCTTACCATCGATGCTAATGACTTCATAGTCGGGCAATACTTTCCAATACCTTTGAGTAAGCTCTTGCAGCATTGTCTTTGGATCTACAAAGGTCTCATTAGTGATACGATCTTTTATAAGAGGATCAAATAACCCTTCTAGCCTAAAATAAACACCATCATACCCTAATTCCAAGAAAAGAGCGCCAACGATTGCCTCAAAAACAGCAGCTAGTATGTACGGTTTGTCTCTCCCACCCGTAGCCTCTTCACTCTCTCCTAAGACTATATACTTGTTAATCCGTTTCTTCTTGACTATTTGACTTAGTGTTTGTCTGTCCACAACCCAAGATCGGACCTTACTTAAAATCCCTTCGTCAAAATGGTTGTACTTTTTAAAAAGTATCTCACTTACCACAAGAGCCAACACCGCATCACCCAAAAACTCCAATCTTTCATATGTATACACGGGCCTGCCCAGTTTCTTTAAATCATTAATATAGGATCTATGTGTTATTGCTTCTAACAATAATCTCTTATCTTTAAAAGTGTACTCTAAAATCTTCTGTATACGCTCAAGAGCCATGAGTTCAAACTCTGTTAGTCTATCTGTCACTTTAGTAATGTCTACATCTCCCATAATCTGGTTTGTATTTATAAGATCTTAAAGTAATGTTATCCTCTATTCCTTAACATGGACTTTGATTAAATCATGGAATTTATCGCGCAAAATCCGTCCTAGTACGGCATTAACAAATCTGTAACTTCCAGAAGTACCAAATCGTTTGGCTATCTCCACGGCTTCATTTATCGCCACTTTGGGTGGAACAAACCTACCAATGAACCCTTCAGCAACGGCTACCCTAATTATGGCAAGGTCAGATCTATTTATACTTGGTAACGGTCTTTTTGGAGAAAACTCAGCTACCCATTGATCAATTTTGTCTCTCCACTCCTCTAACACCGTTTTTACAGCTTTATAACGTTTCCTGTCAATGTCTTTTAAATTGGGAGTAAGGTCTGCTTTCGTATTAGCATTACCTAACAAAGTGGCGAATTCTTCCTGTACTAAACGCAATCTCGTATGTCTATAACGTTTAAGACTTTTCTTCTTTGAATCTGCCATAAGTTGCTTTAATATTTGCCACAATAAGAACAGGCCATGTGAGGAATCTTAAGCTTGCCACAGTATTTACAGCGAGCGGGACTCTTTAAAACATTTATAATCTTACGCATCTTTTTAGACATATTCACCTTTTTTTTACGACGTGAGAGCCTTCTTTTTGGAACAGCCATAGATGAAGTATATCACACAGGCTAGTAGATGCAACATTTATCTTTGTTAATCGGAACAAATATTTATGACAGTAACCGGCTTTGGGGCGTGGGGTGAAACCTTTAACAAGATACGGCTTGTTCTCGCCTTATCTTTAGGGAAAACCATTATATTATCCATCCAAAATGAAAATCGTTTCACCCCACGCCCCTTAATCACCCCAACACAGATCTATAAAAGCGTATAATCCTATTATGAAAGAAATAAAAGCCTTCTTAAACAAAATGTTAACACCATTATCTTTTGATGTAGGAATAGACCTTGGAACAGCAAACACAAGGGTAGGTATTAAAAATCTTGGATTAGTTACTATAGAACCCTCAGTTGTGGCAATAAACCGTAGAACCCAACAAGTACTTGCAGTCGGCAACCAGGCCAAAGAAATGCTGGGAAAAACACCCGCAGATATAGTAGCCATCCGCCCACTAAAAGACGGAGTAGTTGTAGACTTTGAAACCACGTTAGAAATGCTAAAGCACTTTATCCAAGTAGCCAAAAGTAATGCCCCTACCTCTACACCATTTAGCAAACCCAGGGTAATAGTAGGGGTACCATTTACTGCTACAGATGTAGAAAAAGAAGCAACCATAGACGCAGCACTATATGCCGGGGCAAAAGAAGCATACATTATAGAGGAACCAATCGCAGCAGCAATCGGCATAGGTCTACCCATAGAAAGTCCGCAAGGGAACATGGTTGTTGACATCGGTGGAGGGACAACAGACATAACCATAATATCTCTCGGAGGCCTTGTCGTGGATAAAACCATACAAATAGCTGGCGATGAAATGGACGAAGCCATAATTGATTTTGTTAAAGAAAACTACAACCTTCTAATCGGCCCCCAAACTGCAGAAGCCATTAAAAAAGAGCTTGGGAATATACGTCCAAGTGACGATCCTCGTACAGCGAGGATTCATGGAACTGACATCAATACAAGACTCCCACATAGTATCGAAATAACCGAGAATGAAATAGCCGAAGCTCTGTTTCCCGTTATCCTTAAAATCACAGAAGCAATCAAAGAGGCCCTAGAAGAAGCCCCACCAGAAATAAACGCTGACATACGTCAAAAAGGGCTAGTTATCACAGGAGGAGGAAGCTTAATACGAAATCTAGATAAACACTGGGAAAACGAACTGGGGATTCCAATAAAGCGAGCTAAAGACCCTCAATTTAGTGTACTCAAAGGCATACTCAGAGCGTTTGATAATATAGATTATATAAAACGTCTTCAAGAGAGCCCGATCATATAATACAAAACGAAAGAATGCATAAGACTCAAATACTTTTAGTAGACTCTCTTTTATTTCTGCTTATAAACCTGCTAATATTTGCCGGAAACATAACTTCTAGAATGCCCAACACATTGACACTACTTCAAGACATATACACAATAACCCTAACAGAAATAGCCTCCCACATACGAGGCATAGAAACAATAAAAACATCTATCCGAAACCAGGCGCAACTTTACGAAGAAAACCTAAAACTAAAACAAGAATTGTACGAACTAATAAACCATTTAGATGAATCTAACTGCTTAGAGGAAAATCCTTCTAACTTTGATAAAAAGATTCCGATTAAATTAATGGCTGTAAATTATCCTACAGAAGGCGAAATGCTCTTTAGCCTACCTAATAACGATATATCTGAATCTATCTCTTTCAATTCCTCTAGTAGGACAGCCGATATTTTCGTAGTCACAACAGATAACCTATTGGTAGGACGAGTAGAGACCATAAAAAATAACTGGATATTTGTAGAAACTATATACAAAATAGGCTTTGAAGCCCCAGTATTGCTATCCAAAACTAAAGTCGCGGGTCTATATAAACGCCTTACTGAGGGTCTATTCATCGTAGATATTCCGACAGAATACAACATACAACCCAATGAATCTGTCAACCTACTTGCTACGAACATACTCCCCACCTCTATCCTTATTGGTAGAGTCAAGGAAGTAAGACAAGAGCACGCTAAAACAACTTACCTGATCAAAATCGAACCGGCATGGCAAAATCTCCGGTGGGATAAATATAATTATCTTCTTCTAGCACCTAATACGACAGACTAAAATGATGCCGCCGTTATTTTATCTTATTTATATAGTCCTGCTCCTCTTCTTTGCAGGTAGCCTTTCTATTCATTTTAATATTGCACTATTTATTACAAACAAATTTTTTACAAACAACCTCAATCATAAACAAGCCATTTTCTACCTGGGTACCATTACTCTGATCTCTTTAATAAAACCAGGTGTTGCTGGAGTCGACGGAATAATAATCACACTGTTTGTGCTAACACTTTACTTCACTTATAAACTTATACCAACCTATAAACGTGGTCTACTATTCTGGCTAATAATCTTTTTAACAGGCACCATCGCTAACTACTTTATATACTTCTCCTTACTTACAATTTCCTCACATGACTTGATACGAAAAACACCTACAAATACTAACAAGGCCTTATTCTATATTGGATCTTCTCTATTTTTATATCTCTTACAATTTATATATGCAAAACCTAGAGATTACTAACATTAACTTCTCACTGTTAGCCAAGACAACCGCAAAACATCCGAACAAAAATAGTCACTCCAAAAGCTCCCCCGCTATTATAATATTACAATTACTTGGCCTGTTTGGAGCAAGTATCTTACTATTACTTTCAAGACACATAGAATTAGGGATCAAACAAAATGCATACTACACGTATCTTTCCAGAATAAATTCAATACGTAAAGAGATTATCTCCCCAAGGAGAGGACACATCTTAACATCTGATAATGTACTGCTTGCCGCCAACAAGCCCGCATACAATGTGTACATTAATCACCCAGCAACGATCAAGGAGATACTAAATATTTCTCCGGTACTTACAAAGTATCAAAAACAGATAAAAAACCGACTGGAATCCCTTCATAAAGAGGACGCAATCTATCCTGCCCTCCTACTTGAAAATATACCCATCAAGGACTCTGTTTTACTACGTAGCACTTCTTCTACCCTTATTTCTGTCAGAGAGGAATGGATTCGCGATTATCCTACCTCCGAAGTAACTGCACATATAATAGGTTATATTGGGCTTCCCTCTCAAAATGAGTTAAAAGAGTTTGAATATCTATCTTTAAACGACTACGTAGGTAAAAGCGGCCTTGAACGATACTACGATAAGACTTTAAGAGGCGAAAAGGGATACATATACGCTGAACGTAATGCTAACGGAGACATCGTCTCCTCTCTTACAATGTCATCGTCTTCCCCTAAAGATGGTGCAAACCTCAAGCTAACTATAAATTATAAAATGCAAGAGTCTCTCTATAAAGCTCTTAAGCGCGTCATCAATCAGTACAATATAAAAGCAGGCAGCGCCATTATATTGAACCCTTATACAGGTAAAGTGCTTGCATACGCGGTTTATCCATCCTTTAAAAATAATGCATTCCTTCCTCCCATAAATACAGAATTGATATCAGAGTATCTACAAAACCCGCGGGAACCGCTACTTAACAGAGGGATAGCGGCACAACTACCTCCTGGTTCTACATTTAAAACCATTGTAGCAGCAGCAGCTTTAAGCGAAGGAGTAATAACAGCAAACACAGAGTACGAGAGCAAAGGATACATAACACTTAGTGGAGGACTTATATTTCAAGAGTTTCACAAACGTAAGCATGGATACATAAACGTGTCCGAGGCTTTGATGGTATCAAGTAATGTCTTCTTCTGCAAGGTAATGTTGAAGCTTGGTATAGACAGATTCATCCCTTACGCCCAGAAATTCGGTATAGGCCAAAAGACAGGCATCGATCTACCATTTGAAGCAAGCGGCAGGTTACCAACGCCTGAAACGAAAATAAAACTAGCTAAAACTGTTGCCCCATGGCTTGAACCAATATGGTACCCTGAGGGGGATTCTTGTAACACGGCGATTGGCCAGGGTATAACGCTAGTTACTCCGATACAAATGGCAAAAGTTGCAGCCATTATAGCAAACGGCGGTTATCCAATAAAACCATATCTAGTTGATCAGTTCATATATCCTGACCAAACCATACTAACAAATAAACCATATATAGGAGAACGTTTCCTGACAGAAAAAGCCATACAACCGGTTAGATACGGTATGTACCTATCCGTATATGGTAATAGAGGCCTAGTAAAGATACTATCTCAGTTACCAGTAAAAATAGCAGCCAAAACAGGAACAGCAGAGTTTGGACAGAAAACAGCCAAAGGCTATGACAATACCCACGGTTGGTTAATCGGATTTTATCCCTACGAAAAGCCACAATATGCCTTTGCTGTTATGCTAGAAAATGGCGGTACCGGTGCTAAAGCCGCAAGAGTAATGTACGAGTTTATAAAAGACATAAACCAGAAAAACTAACAAACATTGCTATACAGTAAAAAATCCTACAACAAAGGTTTGACAAAGAGTTTCCGATATAATTTGCGATTCTTGCGTTTAAGAAACACTTCGGCCTCCTTACGGTATCTACGGTAACAAGACATACACATTTTTACTTTTGCCCCTCCAAGAGGAGTTTCTAACGTTACTTCCCTCAAATTAGGAATCCACACGCGATTAGTCTTAGGGGCTCGGTAACGCCATGCTTTCGAGTGTTTATGTTTTTTCCTATGCCCATATACCGGTTTCTTACCGCATATATCACATCGTTTTGCCATCTTCTACTTGCTAGTTAATCTTATCTTTATGGCTGGCCCCATCGTAGGAGCTATATATGCCTTTTTAAATAGATTATCGATACTTCTCCCCGTGGCTACGACTAGCTCGTTAAGCACTGCATATAAATTCTCTTCTAATTCCTCTTCGGCCATGTCAGTTGTGCCAAAACCAAAATGAACTACTGCTGTACGATCCACCTTAACCAGATACTTACCCTTTTTAAATTCATTAACCGCATCCTTTATACGCCCCGGTTCAACAATTGTCCCTGTTTTTGCATTTGGCATTAAGCCCTTGGGCCCCAACTGTTTACCGAACTTAGCAAGCTCAGGCATGATTGCAGGCACAGCCAACAACACATCAAATTCCAACCTACCGGTCTCTATTTGCTTCTTTATCTCATCGAAATCGTAAAAATCTGCCCCTGCGTCCTTGACTTTCTCCTTTAAACCCAAGGGTACTGCTACAGCGACCCTTATATCTCTCTGTTTAAATGGGTGCGGAAAAATAACCTGTACTTTTATCGATCTAGGGTCTGTATTTTTAGGTAAGTTTAATAGACCATGAAACTCCACAGTACCTGTAAAATTACTATAACTTACTTGTTTTACCAATTTTAAGGCCTCAGCCAAGGTATATTCCTTAAACTTATCAATAATTGCGGCAACTTTGGCATATTTTTTGCTCCTCTTGACCATACTACTCTAATTCAGCATCAATCTTAACTCCCATTTGCCTTGCTGTCCCAGCAATAATTCTCATCGCCTTGGCAATATCAGCGGTATTTAAGTCCTCTAACTTCTGTTTAGCTATTTTCTCTAACTGCTCTTTTGTAAGTTTCCCTACATACTTTATATTTGGAGTACCTGACCCTTTCTTTATATTTAACTCTTTTTTTATCAGTTCAGAAGCCGGAGGTTGTTTTATTTCGAACGAAAAGCTCCTATCATTATAGATTTTTAAGACAACAGTTACCTTTTGTCCTCTTTTATCTTGTGTAGCCTGATTAAACTTGTCTACAAAATCCTTAATATTTACTCCAGCCTGACTCAACATAGGACCAAGAGGCGGCGCTGGAGTCGCCGCTCCCCCCATAATAAGGAGTTTCATTATCTTTACTACCTTTTTAGCCATTGCTGTATTCTACATCATGTATTAAATCTTTGCTACTTCTCCCATATGTACCTCATATGGTATCTCAGTACCTAACATGCTTATAACTACAGTCAACTTTTCGTTTTTCTCATCAATGTTTACCACTTTCCCGATTTGACCTTTAAATACGCCATCTATGATCCTTACCGCATCATTAATCATAAACTGCGTTTTATATTCGACTTTTTCTTCATCTTTACTTTTACCTGATTTAAATCTTTCGATCTCTTCAGGAGATACTGGAGTTATTTCCCCCCCTACTCGCACAAAGCCACGCACTTCTTCTATTGAATTGACAAGAGCTACAGTCTCATTATCTAAAACCATCCTAACAAGAATATAACCCGGTAACATTTTCTTTTCCTTGATAACTTTCTTCGCCCCCTTAAACTCCACCTGTTTTTGACGCGGCACAAAAGTTTCTAGGATCTTTTTTTCAAGCTTAAAATCTTTAGCCAGCTGCATTATCATTTTCGCCACGTGATCTTCCTTGCCCGTATATACGGCTACAGTATACCACTTAGGTTCATTGGCCTTTGACATTCTAACAGCTACTCTAATTAATTTAGACCTACTAGCAATTGCTGAGTCCTTCTAAATAGTACATCTAAGCCATAGATGTACCCTGTTATTATAGCAGAAATTATTACAACTGCTATTACGTATTTTATCAAATCTTTTCTATTAACCCATTCTATCTTCCTTACCTCTTGCATTACTCCATACAGGTATTCCTTAGCATTTCTCATAAATCCAGGAAGAGCGAATGAGACCTTTACACCCATTGCAGCAAACATAGTTTATTTTAATTCACCAAACTGGCAGGCCCACCCCGATTCGAACGGGGACCAGCGGTTTTGGAGACCGCCGTTCTACCGTTAAACTATGGGCCCTGTTAAATATTATTTTGATACACTAGTCTCTTTATGTAATGTATGTTTTTTACAACGAGGGCAGTACTTTTTTAACTCTAATTTCTGCCCAACTCCACCACTTTTAGTAGTTGTATAGTTAATAGTAGCACATACACTACACTTTAAGCGTATCTTTTGCGTTTTAGGGTTTGCCATACTTTTACATTTATTAAATTAATCTAAGCGGGCGACGGGGCTCGAACCCGCAACCTTCGCCTTGGAAGGGCGACGCTCTAGCCAATTGAGCTACACCCGCTTGAAGCCTCCTCAAATTATAACCTATTTAACAATCGGCGAAGGCGCGCCATTAAAAAGCGCCCAATCAAAAACTTCAGGCATGGACGGCTGAGCCATTAAAACACGCACTCGCTCTACTTTAACACGTTTATTGTCATCTCCTGTACTATAGGCAACTCCCCCAAAAACAACCTGTTGTAATATAGGCAGATCAGAATAATTATTCCCCGTCACGCTTAGATAGATCCTCTGACTAGGATTTTTCAAGATTGAAACAATTCTATAGAAATTTACTCCTTCACTAGCGGTCGTTTGCACTCTTACCCTCGTTGAGCCGTAAGTGTCGCTCTTTGTCGGATCCACAGGTACGTTTGTAGCAGTAACTCCCCCTATGCATTCAATATATGACACTGATGTTCCCGTTGAATTATACTGAATCGAACATGAACCAGATACGTCTAATTGGCCTCCATTAACAAAGTAGGAAGTCACTAACAAAATATCGTTTCCATTTGCTTTAGAATGTATCTCTATAACACTATCACTACCCGTCTTAGAAACCGCGGGGGGAGGCGACAATGTCACCTGAATCCCTTCCCCATTTTTAGCAAGATAACCAATGATTTGATAATATTTATCTATATAAATTGCCGATTCATCATCACACTTAGTATCCTTAGAATAGGTACTAGCTTCCCCACATATACCAAATTCATACAGATATACTCTACCATCTGAATCATTAATTATAATTCCAGGATTATCCATATAATCTGTTGTAATACGGTCGAGTCCTGCCAATAGTAAACCCTCTAAGCGCTGTGTCTCTTTCTCTAATGTAAACTGTAAAATACCAC
>WFZN01000048.1 GCA_015489555.1 Candidatus Dojkabacteria bacterium
CCCCTTACCCACTTGGAGCTAAAAAAGACCGCCACGCCAACCTTGGAGAAGGCACCCTAGGTACAGAGGGTATTAAGAAATTTATAAATCATCCAAAACTTAAAGATATCACTGTAATACTTGAAACTCCTAACGTTAAAAGTGAAGAAACCCTTAAAAAAGAACTTATTGCTTTGAAAAACGTTCTGAATTTGAAATAATTGTACATGGCGAGTCAACTCCAAACAGTACATTCCCTCTTTCTTACGAAGCATCCCCCTCTTCCAAACCTGCTATAATGTCCCTCAACGCCTCTTCCTTAATGGTTAGTAAACGTCGTAACCTCGTTAGAGACATCACAAATATTACGAAGGAATCAACGGTTAGGTCAAAGAGTCTGGATAGTTCTTCAAATCTAGCATGCGGAACAAATCGGCTTTCACCCTCTAGGCATGGAAATAAAATATCAAACATCTCCCGCCAACGCAAGCGTTCCCTTCGGTCATTAGCTACCCTCTCCAAAAAGCTATCCCCAAAATTCTCATCTTTATAATCAATATCGTTCTGAGTACTTCCATCCCCCTCCCTATCATTAACCACATTACGTAAGTGTTTAACATATCGCAAAAACATGTTAGACAGAGAGATCAGGTATTTCATATCTCCTATAAACCTCACTGCATCACTCATTACCTTCTCTATATTACGATTAATCTCTCTCTCAATCGTTACTCTTCCGTCGCCCTCTTTTTCACCATTTTCATCCTCCTTACTATCTCCATTATAACGCCCTTTATTATGACGTCCTTTATAGTGAATAAATAAAGTCTCAAGATTTCCCCGGAAGGTTCCCAAGCTATCTAACCAACCAGTGTATCTTGAAACCAACCGATCCATTTCTGCATCATCTAAAGGTTGTACAGCCTGCACAATCCTACCCCATATCCTCGGGAAGTGCACCGTCGCCCTCATCTCAGGTACATATGAAAAAATATGTATCCCCGGGATACGTGAAACAATTTCCCTATAAACTCCCCCTACATTTTCCCACACGATTCCCAAAGGGGCATCTTCCCTCCGCCCAGTGAAATCTGCAGGCACAGGCATAAGCAACCTTGCTAGACCTATAGTTACCCTATTCATTAGGGAATTCAAACCTTCCTGTAAACGCGAAGTCCTTTCTAACTCTCCTTTTAACTCTTCTACTGACACCCCTCCCGTCTCTTGAGGCAACCCCAACACTTCACGGATCTCCGCAAGTGATGGCCTCCCACTCTCAGCAGCGTTAAACCCCCCAGTAATATCATGGTTCTTAAACAGACTGTTTAGTCCCCCCCCCATAATGTTTAATTATACCATACTTACTGGAAATAACACCATCATTGTACACTCCATATATAAGGCACGTTGTAAACCACGACTTAACAAAAATCAAGATATTTGTAAAGTTAGACTTTACAAAAGTTGATTATTATAAAACTTTCTCCTAACTCATATCCAAGCATAAATAGTATCTTACCCAAGTTCATAGCAGCAAGATACGCCTCCTTTAAGTCTTCTCCCGTACTCAGATATCCTACAAATGGACTATACATCCCCCCCGCGAGTATTAATATTCTAGATTCACTCCTAACATGTTCTGGGAGCCTCCCAAAAGCAGCCTCCGCTAGATCCAAGGCTCTCTCTAAACGCTCAAAAACCTCATCTCTGTATGATCCAAGCTAGCGCTGTTCTGGATCTAGGGACTTTTCATGAAGTCACAAATAGCATTAAAAATCGGTAATGCCTCCCTTGCTTGTGTCAATACTTCTTCGCGCCACTTGTCCCCCTCACCTTCAGCTTGACTTGCCGGTTCTGGTGATATTTCTGACATTAAAAATTATACTACACTTCTACCCCACCACAAAATTAATCAACCTACCCGGCACATAGATTACCTTTTTAATCTGTTTACCCTCTAAATACTTAGCCACTTTTGGTGATTCCTTTGCAAGTTTTTCTGCTTCTTCTTGACTTATCTTACCCTGTACCTTAATCTGATTACGCACCTTACCGTTTACCTGCACCACCAAAGTGTAAACTAAATACTGATTAACCAATTTTTCATCATATTCTGGCCATTTTGACGTATGTACTGAGTATTTTTCTCCAATTTTCTCCCAGTAATCTTCTGCTAAAAACGGAACAAATGGAGCAAGTAATTTAATAAATACTCTTAAATTGGTTGCATCAAGTGGCGTATCCTCGTGATTATTTAAAAACTCCATTAAAGCTGCAACTGCTGTGTTAAATTTGAGGTTCTCTATATCACCTCCTACGCGTTTAATAAGCCTGTGTAGATCTGCGGTAAATTCTTGGGTATTTTTATAGTCAGGGTTAGATTTTAGATTCTCTATTGATCTATCTAAATACTCAACGGTACGTTCTAAAAAGCGGGCGACCCCTATTAATCCTTCATCACTCCATGGTACATTACCATCATATGGCCCCATAAAGGCAACATACATTCTTACAGGATCTGAGCCAAATTGCTCTATTACATCCCACGGGTTAACCACATTACCCCGTGATTTACTCATCTTTTTACCATCTGGGCCATATACTAAACCGTGGTTTCTACGCTTAGCATACGGTTCAGGAGTAGGTACTACCCCTATATCATACAAAAACTTGTGCACAAATCTAGAATACAAAAGATGCATTGTAGAGTGCTCTGCCCCGCCGTCATAAAAATCTACTGGTAACCAATATTCTGCCTTTTTAGGATCTACCAATTGTTTATCATTGTGCGGATCAAGATACCTAATATAATACCAATTTGACCCTGCCCAATTGGGCATAACATCTGTTTCACGACGGGCAGGGCCACCACACTCTGGGCAAGTTGTATTAATCCAATCTGTAGCACGCTGCAATGGAGATGTGCCATCTTCTGCCATTCTGTAATCGTCAAGTTCTGGCAAAGTTACAGGTAACTGATCCTCTGGTACTGGGTTCCACCCACATTTTTCACAATACACCATAGGGGTTGGCTCACCCCAATAATGCTGGCGCGAAAATACCCAATCTCGTAAGTGGTAATACTTAACCCTTCTGGCAATTCCCATATTTATTAGATACTCCTCAATTTTTGGTTTTGCCTCTGTATTTTTAAGACCACTAAAATCACCGCTTGCATACATAATTCCGTTATCTTCATACGCCTTGGTAAGTTGCATTACCCACTCCATAATGGCATCTTCGCCCGCCTTGTATACCCCCGGGGGTATAATTACTGGGTAAATTGGTAGCCCCATTTTTTGAGCGAATTCAAAATCTCGTTGATCATGAGCAGGCACCCCCATTATTGCTCCTGTTCCAACCTCTTGTAACACAAAATCTGCCACAAAAACTGGTATGCTTTCGCCTGTTAGGGGGTGTACTACATTTAACCCTGTATCTACACCGGTTTTCTCTTTGATTTCAAACTCTTTTTTAACCTCTTTTCTAGTCTTTTCTACGTATGCTTTAACCTTTTCAAAGGTTTGATCATCTACCCCTAAATTTTTAGCGTTTTCTAAATACCAATCTACAAAACTATGCTCAGGGCTTACAGCCACAAAGGTTACACCGTAAATTGTATCTATTCGGGTAGTAAATATAGTTATTTTGTAATCTGTGTTCTCTAGGTAAAAGTCAACTTCTGTACCGTATTTTCTGCCGATCCAATTACGCTGTGCTTCTTTTACAGATTCTGGATAATCTACAGTGTCTAGGTCATCTATTAACCTATCTGCATAGGCTGTAATACGTAATAACCATTGCTCTAAGTATCGTTTCTCTAATGGTTTGTGGCACCGCTCATGAGTTCCTCCTGGTTCTACCTCTTCATCTGCAACCCCAATTTTACAATGTGGGCAGTAATAAACTGGCATTTTACCCTTATAGGCAAGTCTAAACTTGTCTTGATATTCTTTAATAGCGCGCTTACCTTGTTTACGTACCTTCTCAGGAATAGGCAATTCCTCAATTGGCCTCGCCATTCCTTTACCACCATCTGGCCTTTTATACTCGGGATCATACCAATGGTTGTAAAACTGAATAAAAATCCATTGGGTCCATTTGTAATAATTAGGATCGGTAGTATCAATCTCACGGCTCCAATCAAAGGAACCACCTAATGCAATTAACTGATTTTTAAAGTTTTTAACGCTTTCTTCTTTTACCTCAAACGGAGGCCTACCCACTTTTATTGCATAGTTATAAGTTGGTAATCCAAAAGCATCCCAACCCATTGGAAAAAGTACATTTTTACCTTTCATACGCCAAAAACGAGCTAGAATATCTGTCATCATATAGCTACGAGCGTGCCCCATATGTAAACCTGTATGGCTTGGGTAAGGAAATTCTGACATTATATACATCTTCTCTTTAGACGGATGAAAATCAAGGGCTTGATACAAATTTTCTTCTACCCAACGTTTACTCCATTTTTGCTGAATATCTTTTAAAAAATTGATGAACCTGCGATTTACCATAAAGGATTATATAGTATATTTGTTACAATCTTAAAAGGCCTCTGGACGTACAACAAAACAGCAGGCCTAACTAACACATAACTTTAAACAGATACCCGAAACGCCCACGACAAAGACAAAAATCATTTTCACAGCGTCTGCGCCTCTAATTCTTATGTCCTGTTTATAAAAATTCATGCGTTTATATTAATAGATCGGTCCAGATAGGATCTGGGCGAAACCTAAAATATAACAAGAAATAAATATGGTAAATACGATAACAAATACAGCATTTAACAAGACCACCGCAATTATCCTTTCAAGCCTGCTAATTGGTACTGCAGCTGGAGTCGGGGGAATAAAGGTATACCAGAACTTAAAAGACAAAGAAACCCAAGTAACCCAAACAACAACTTCTAATCAAGTTACAGGAAGTACCCAAAGACAAAGAGGACCAAGAGCTCAATATAGAAATAATCAAAATCATAATCACCGTGGTGACACAAACCATACTGACATAAATAGTATGCCCAAACAAGAGCTCTCTACCCAAGAAATAGAAGACATACTATATATGAGAGAAGAAGAAAAACTTGCAAGGGATGTGTATCTTTTTCTGTATGAAAGATGGGGAGCCCAAATATTTGAAAATATAGCCAAAAGTGAACAACGCCATATGGACGCGGTAAAAACCTTGATCGATAAATATTCTTTAAATGACCCAATTAAGACAGACACCCGTGGTGTTTTTACAAATAAAGACCTACAAGCCTTATATAACAAACTAATAAGTGAAGGTAGCAAAAATTTAATAGACGCCCTAAAAGTAGGAGCAACCATTGAAGATGTAGACATATATGACCTAAACAAAGCAATAGAACGCACAGACAATAAAGATGTTAAAACAGTGTACGAGAACCTTAAAAGAGGCTCATACAACCATATGCGAGCCTTTGTTAAACAACTTAACAAAGAGGGCTCAGATTATACGCCTCAATATATTAGTGTTAAAGAGTTTAAAGATATTTTAAAGTAACTGATAAGGCCAAACGCAGGGGCTGTAGGATAAAACACTATCTTTTAACGAATTTTAGCCCAATATTACAAGATAAGGCTTACCCCACCCTTCCCCTGCCGCGTGAATAGCAATCCTACTACGAACCATCCAATGAACTACTGTTTATCTCTCTTAAAATCTCTGAGAAATTTTTAACCGTTATATCTGCTACTTCCTCGGCTTCGATCTCAGAATAACCATTAGTTATATAAACAGTTAGAATTCCCGCTTCTTTAGCTGCTGTAAGCCCCTTAACTGTATCTTCAAAAGCAACAGCTGCTTCATTATTTGTCTCAAGTATTTCAAGTGCCTTAAGATACGGCTCAGGAGCAGGCTTTGTATCTTTTACATCATCACGTGTTACTATAACGTCAAAGTAAGAGTCAATCTCTAAGAATTTAAGTAAGAAGTATGCTCGCTCACGCGATGTGGATGTAACAACTCCAAGCTTTTTGTTTTCTAACTTTAAAAAATCTAAAAACTCAACCAACCCTGGAGTGGTTATTACCTCATTTTCATGTTCTTCCTTAACTATGGTTCCCATAAGGTCAAACAGGAACACTTCAAACTCGTTTATATCTATCATAGGGGTAATATACTATAAATTACAAGATGGTCAAGTACCCCAAGGGCGTGAGGCGAAATACAATTTATAGAGGTTAATACTAAATACTAGAAATATTTCCCATCGTGGACAAAGTTTGCAAAAGTAATAGAATACTCTATATCTTGAAAGATAACATGTAACAAAATATCCGATACGTACCTATAAAGAACCAACAAAAATTTAACATTTAAGGTTTTACGATATGAGGAGTAATGAATTTTATTTATTACACCTTACTAACCCACCAAAGCACCATAAACACTCAAGTGCTATAATTTGCCAATGACGAAGGTACTCGGCGTCATAGAAAGATGGCTAAGATTCCTCTTCGAGAAACTCCCTACTACAAGTGGTCTAAAGTTAATACTAAAACTTGCCCTAATAACGGTTATAACAACCGTAATTAACACGCTCTTGTGGGCGGGTTTAATATCAAAATACATCAACAACCTAATAAAGAGTAACGTTATACCAACCACCTTACAAAACATTGCAGAGCCTACAAAGCAGATATTAGAGAACCTGCCCTTTTCATACTTTGAGGTAAATTCCCTTAAAAAACAAATAGATACAGACCTTACACCGCAGCCGTACACGATTTTGATAGAACCAGCTTGTAATGGGTACTCCATTACTCCGTTAGCACAACCCCCATATGAGGGCATAACCTACGGCTGCTCATTTAACAAACCACACAACAAAACCGGTATAAATCAATTACTAGCGATAATAATTAACACCAAAGAGTCACAAAATCCCCCTCCGGTCGGCATATTCTCACTATTTATAAACAAAACCTCAATGGCGTTTTACAACCTAGAATCAGGCCAAGCTCAAGAGTATCGAGGTCGGATAAGGCCATTGTTTGACTCACAAACTAACACCGCTCCCTACATATTTATTTTGTTTAATAGCAAAAACCCGAGCGGGGTGGCAACCCAAAAGCTACTAAACATTACCGAAACCCCAGAAGAAGTAAATGTATTTGTAACCAATACGGACTCGATACCAGACAACATACGCGAACTTGCTAAAACCATAAATGACGAACTATACGATAAGGTTCTACCAAACTCCTACAAAATTAGTACCCTTATAAGCGGACTTATTCTAGTGTTTGAAACTATAGCGTATGCAATATACATAGCCTTTGCTTCTGTAATAACTGCGGTAATACTTACCCTTGTATCTAACATTGCAAACCTCAAATACAAAGACACTGCTCTATCTCTCTCAAAGACTCTAGCTATACCATTTTCCCTTTTTACAATAGTAAACACACTAGTTACAATAACCTCTGGAGCTCTTGTACTAGCAAGCAGTACTTCGTCTACCTACTTTAACAAGCCGGGTTTATTACCCCTTGCACTAGATATATACTTTATAAAGTGGACAAAGATATTCGCTGGAACCCTTATTCTGTTTATTATGATAAATTACCTACTTTACTTACTGTTATACAAACACAAAACAACTAAACTCTCAAAAGACACAAGCAAAGCGTAGTTTATAGCTCCTATGAAAAAGTATAAAACCCCAAAAATAAAAGTTGTATCATTTGGAGGAGGCACCGGGTTATCCGTGCTACTTGGAGGAGTGCATCGCTTCTATCCAAACTACATAGACAACATAACAGCAGTTGTTGCCACAAGCGACACAGGTGGAAGCACCGGCATACTACGTCAGGAATTTAACATACCTGCTCCGGGTGACATACGAAAATGCATTGCTGCCCTTTCTCCAAGACACGACGTATTACACAAACTATTTGAGTTTAGATTCAAAAACCCCAAAAGCTCCCTTAATAAACACTCGCTGGGTAATCTTATACTCACAGCACTAACAGAAATTACAGGGTCATTTGCAACTGCTGTTAAAGAAGCCTGTAAAATTCTAAACACAATCGGACAGGTCCTTCCTATATCAGAAGAGAACATCCAATTAGTTGCTCAATTTGATAATGGACAGATAATCCACGGTGAGATACCTATATACCAATATGGAAAACTCCAAAAAGGGAGAATAACAAAAATTTGGCTAGAACCCAAAAATTTAAAAGTAACCCCAGAAGTTATTAGAGCAATAAACAACGCTGACTTAATAACATTTGGACCAGGCAGTTTATACACGAGTACAATTGCTAGCTTGCTCCCCAAAGCTATTAAAAAAGCTCTTAAAACCTCAAAAGCTACCAAAGTATTTATTGTAAACCTATTAACAGATTACGGGGAAACCTATAAATTTGACGCTTTTGACCACTACTGCACACTAACAAAACACATCAAAACCCATGTAGATGCAGTTATTATTAATACGGGCCCCATACCCCAAAATATAAAAACCCACTATTTTAAAACCGAAAGAGCAGAACCCGTAAAACCATCCATAGAGAAATTCCCAAAAGACGTAAAGATTATTACCGGAGACTTTGTGAAAATAGAAAACAAGAAAGTACGACACAATGCGATTAAGGTGTGGGAGGCTATCACTCCACACGTGTATAACTGATAGATTTAATAATCATGGTATAATCCTCGGAAGTATGAACAGACCATCGCCTACGCCTACATTGGAACGGGGAAAACATTCACCTGATGTTATTCTCATATCAACTAATAAGCAGACCCAACGAGTTAAAAAACTAGCCACAGCGTTAGGGATAGAGGGATTACCTGATAGGCCACTAACCGCAGAGCTGAGGGCGCTACAATTTGAATCTGAACGGCTTAGCGCGCAATTGGGTGGCAAACCTCCAAGAATTACTCTAAACGTTGAGACTGGGCAGTTTTTCCTGAACTATTATTCTCCACACGAAGTACCGCCAGACAATAATGTACCCCCTACAACAGTCCAGCAAGCGTTTGGACTTTACTTTTCCCATCTTTTAACACAGTCTCGTAAGCGCCCCAATCCCCAAATATCCCAAAAATCGGGAGGGCGAGGCTGGGAAACCGCTGCTTATTACCTTGGATACCTAATAGCCGAATTTGTACAAGCGAACACAGACAGCGCCTCCTTCGATATACAATCGCTAGCAGCCTACATGGCTAAAAAATACCTAACCGCCGACGGCCCCAATCCGCTGTCAGAATTTACACGACTCCTGCTCATACTTGGAACTGCCAGTTTAGGAGAAACAGAAAGAACGCCAGACACTAACCAAGAACCACCCACCCTGCTTATAAATGGTATGCACACCCTAATAAGACTAATTACCGACCAAATGGCTTTAGAGGACATATGGAAGAAACTCACTCCCGAACAACGCAACAGTTTCTATGGCCTATTGCAAAAGTTTGGGAAAACATTGCCACGGATAAAAATCAAGGATACAGGCATACGTTGGAACGGATTGCAATACGCGAAAATCGCCGAAATAAAACAGCCTCACTTACCCCCTAAAATAAGTCGTAAACTAGAGGCACTCAAGGTCGATATACATAATGGCTCCCCCCAGGAAAGTCCCACAATACATAAAACTGAGCCCCCTCTCCAAGACGATATCAATCAGCTTCTTGCATTAATAAGAAACAGCGCCCCTAAGGAAATCCGTGAGGAGTTGGCAAGAGTAGTTGAACAGCTGAAGGAAGCCACTGACCCAAATATTGGGCACAGCATACAACATCTGATTCCAGAAGAGCGGCATCGCCAGCTGCTTACTAAAATATCTACAGGATTCTGGAAAAGACTACTAGCTCAAGCCGAATCTGGGAACTGGGATATTGTAATGCGGATGCTTGAAGAATATACAAAGGACCTCTCCTCAATCGCCAAACAAGAATTGCCTAAACCTACCCCTAGCGACACGAACCCCAGCATGATCTCCTATTAAATCCCCCTACTAATGTAGATATACCCCACGAGCCAATGGGAGCTCTAAACCTTATGTAAATTGCCAGCCCGCTTTAAGAGGTAGTCAAAAATGATTTATGCAGCCATCCCATCCAACCCAATGTTATAATACCCACACATGGGGGCGTAGCTCAATTGGTTAGAGCACTCGCCTGTCACGCGAGAGGTTGCGGGTTCGAGTCCCGTCGTCCCCGTATGTACTATTCTTTGTCTACCAGATTGATAGCCTCTTCATGCAAAAAATAGTAAACGTCTCGGCACTACGTTTACGCCACATACCATGTAGAGATATCGAGATAACCCTACACTCTTTAACCAAACGTTACTCACTACCTACTTTTTAGGATAACGCATATCAAATATCTTAAAACCTTCAAATTCTACAAAACTATAACTATGCCCTTTTTTACATATAAGTTGCTTGCCGTTAATTAAAATCTTACCGCGGTCTTGAGGGCACCGCAAAATATCATAGATAGTGTCGTTAAAGCGCCTTACATATTCTATTGCAGCTGGCTTTTGTAATACCAGAACAATACTTGGAGTTATACGTAAAAATCTAAACATCTGTAACAAGCGTTCTAACTTAAGCAATGTTTTATAGCCAAGAATCCGTTTAAGCAATGGGACCCTTAAAAAAGAAACAGGCTGCGCTCCAACCACATTAAACCCGGCTTTGCGGGCCTGCTCTACAACATAACTTAGTGCGTAGTTAAAAAATAATATATTGTCTTTTGTAGGATCTTTTAACCCCTGTGCGGTTTGTGGGTTATGTTTTTGCTTTATTACAGATTTTTTAAAAAAACTAAAGTTTCCTGTTAACAACGCACGTATAACGGCCTTTATATGATTCTTATGAGCAAACTCCAAAACCATATACCCCCCAGGGTATATTACTCTAAAAACTTCTTGTAACAATTTATCAACATGTGTAATATGATGTAAAAGCCTAAATGATACAACTATATCAAAACTGTTTTGTCTAAATGGTAAATAATATGCGTTAAGACCAACAAAGCTTGGCTCTACCCCCTGTTTTATTACTTGATTGTAGATATCCGCACCGCTTTTTATTTCTTTTAAGGAGTAATCTCCTAAAACCACGTTTCTAGCGTACTGACCTAGTATTGGCAGAAGCCTGCCGAATCCACCGCCCAAGTCTAATACAAAACGGTACCTGTATGCAACATTGTACGTTCTTATTATGCGCTTAAGCCATTTATCAAGTGCATGTACCTCAGATAGGTGCTCGTATGTTCTTCCCTCCCAAAAGTTTCTATAGAAATACTGTGGATTAGCCTCGTAATCAGCGATTGCTATAGTATCATTAAAAGCTGTGTTATTATTTTGCTTGCTTACTTTTTGTGGCATAAAACAGAGAATTTATATTAAAAACTATAGTTTGGCATTAAGTCTTTGTTTACTTGCCTTAAAATCAATAAGTATCAAAGCAATTAACAAAACTAAATAAACTACTGGCAGCATAACTTTTCTATATTGGTGAGGCAAAATAACAAGAAGCACTCCGATGATTGCCGTTACTGCCCCCTCAACAAAAGGGATTTTATTTTCCGGAACCCCTAAAGCTAGTAGCCTATGGTGTAAATGATTGCGATCACTGATTTTGAATATATCTATAATTCGCCTGTGCGTTCTTAAAACACGTTTTATACGCTTTAATAATACGTACGCAAAGTCAACTATCGGTATAGCAAACAACAACAAAACAGCAGACAGATTAAAGCGTCCTATAATAGCGAATGTACCGATTATGTAGCCTATAACAGCATCCCCTGCTTCGCCAGACCAAATTTTTGCAGGATACCAATTATAAAACACGAACCCAAGCAAAAGCCCTGCTAGCACTGCTGCCATAAAAGCAGAAGAATACAACTTACCAACGTACGACAACATTACAAAAAATAACAACGCCACAAGTGTATTAAACTCCATTACTGCATCCGTACCCGCTTGAACTTTTAAGGCCATTATCATATAAAGTAAAAAGAGAAACACAATAACGTCACTCCACAAAGTTATTACTATTTTTAAAGACCCTATTCCCAGAGAAATCGTTGTCCAATCTAGTGGTACTTTTGCTAAAAACGGTATTGAAATATCTCCTATTGAGAAGCTACTAAAAATAAAAAACAAAGTTGCCAAGAAATAAGAAAAAAGCTGCAATACACTGGGCATGTCAAACTTGTCGTCTAGTATGCCGTTTATGAGCAACACTAAAATTCCCAACCCCCACCAAAGGTAATCCACAATATACTGCGCACCAAGATTAATTGTTTTTGAGGCAAGCAACCCTACGGCACTAATTATTAAAAATCCAACCACATAAGCTATTCCTCCCCACTCTGGAGTTGGGGGTTTTTCTAATCTGCGTTTTATTGCCTCTATCTTGTATCTATCAAGTTTTTGTTTACCCTTTTTTACTTTGGACAAATAATACGACGGAGGATATCTTACAACGTCAAATGCCTCTGCTAATTTGATTACCCAGGGAGTAAACAGTATACTAAACACCACGCCGATTAAAAACCCTCCAACAAGGAAGCTTGTTATCATATAGGGATTATAACGTATCACCTACCTGGCAGGGCGTGGGGCGAAATGATGCTCTCCTGCCGGCGATTCACCCCACGCCCTATAATAACCTTTAAATAGGCACTTACATATGATGCGCTCTTAAAGTTTCAGCAAAATCTCTCCGCACATATACCCCTCCTGTACCAAAAATCCAGTGACTGACTTCACCCTCCTCACCAAACGACATGCCTTTTATACCAATCCCCGGTTCCCCTTCGAAAGCGAATCTAGCCCAATCCAACAATAACGGAAATCCCTCAGGCATACCATGAATCCATCGCAATCGTGACAGCAGATCCCCAGCCACTCCGGCGGTTAAAAGCCTCCCTATGGCCCCAGATGGTTCAGACAAAATATAACTTAAGGCTTGATAATTCTGCATAAACGGCAGCAACCGAAACAGTAATACCCTATCTGCGATCCCTAGTCTAGACATAAGCTCTTTATATGACAACCAGGAATAATGCCTAAATGACAAACTCCGCTCATATGGGTCAGATCTAAAAAGCACGACCTTGTTAAATCTTTCCTCCGAACTAGTACCAACAAAAAGCCAGGTCCAGTCTGTCTTATACTCTGAGTCAGACTCTCTATGACCAACCAGGTAAATATCCGGCCTTCTCAGTATATCATTACCCAAGGCCAATCCTGCCAAAAAATTTAAGTCAAAGGGAACAGGATCAGCCCTGAGAGAGAAAAAACCATAAAGTATAAACCGCTTACCTTGCAAAGTGTCCCTAACTGCCCCTAGCTCTGAAACATCTAAAAACGGCAATTCCAAAGAATACTCGCTACTTCTTAATTGTCCGAGTTGAGGGTAAAACACGTGAACCGGGTAATAGCCATAAGCACTATATATCAAGCTATCCCGTTGTTCAATCCCCCTGGCTTTAAAGCCAATTCCCCTAAAAACCCTAGTAATACCTTTCCATTCTTCGGGAGAACCCCCAGGGGAAAAACGAGAATCAACCCCCACTGTAACACCGCACGGTTATATTAACAATACTGACTAAAATAGTATACTACACCCCCGCCTTGTACATTCCCTATACATATAGTAGAATACCCACATGATTAAAAAAGAAGATACCCAAAAACCAAAATCTAGCACAAACCCGAATGAGTCTAAAAAGGAGGATTCTAAACCCAGCGTCAAAACTACAACCAACGATACCACACAAAAACCAACTGCCAAAGAAAGAGCCGGTTCACAAAATTCTGTAAAATCCGCTGATAAGACGAAACAAAATAACACACAAAAAGCTAAAACTGCTAACAACAAAAACACTAAACCAAACGAGACCACTGATTTTGCAATTGTAAGACATGGAAAACACCAATTTTACCTGGTTCCTGGTGAGAAGTATGACATTACTCACATAGATGTGCCAGAGGGTAAAGAACTTACTTTTGATAAAGTACTTGCAATGCAGAAAGATGGTAAGTTTACATTAGGAACCCCTATTGTTGACAAAGCTTTTGTTAAAGTGTTTGTAGTAAAACACAAAAAAGGCCCAAAGGAATACGGCTTTAAATACAAAGCTAAGTCTAGGTACCGCAAAAGATGGGGTTACCGCCAATTTTATACACGTATTAGAGTTATTGAGGTAGGATTCAAAAAGTAAAGTACCCCAAATAGGAAACGTTGCCTGCCAATATCTGGTGGGGGCGTGGGGCGAAACCCCGGGTTCTAGAAGGTTTTTTCCATTAGTTAGCATTTAAAATGCCCCAGACTATTGCATATAAAAAATGCAAAAAGCTGTTTCGCCCCACGCCCCCCAACCTGACTACTTACCGACCACTTTTTGGTTTTACTCCCAAAAACCGCTTACGATATATAAACACCCCTAATCCCAAAAGCAGTACAGCAACAACCAACAAAACCACTTCACTATAAAGAGAAAGCCATTGTTTTACAATAACTATATTACCACCTGCCAATTTGATTGCGTAAAGTAGCACAGAGTCCCACAACAATGCTCCCATATACGTTAACACCGCGAATCTAACTATCGGCATGTTAAATGTTCCCGCAGGAATACTTATTAACGTACGAAGCCCAGGTAAAATCTGTGAAACGAACACAGCAATAGCCCCTTTTTGTCTAAATACTTTCTCTGCTTTAGCGACATCTTTTTTGGTAAAAAATCTTCCTAGTATTTTCTCCTCTATAACTTGCTCAAAATGCAAAGCCAACACGTAAAGAGTTAATGCTCCAAAGGTAGTACCAAGTTCCGCAAAAAACAAAGTAGCCCAAAAACTTAACTTGCCCTTTATTATTAGCAGCCCGTAGACTAACAATAAAGCCTCACGAGGCAAGATAACCGTTACCCCCTCCACTGCCATATAAAGGGCTAAAAATAAATAAAGATAAACTGACGGGATCTGCATAAACCAATCAACCCCAGCCGTGTACCCTGTTGTAATAAGCTCTAAAAGTGTCTGCATTAGTCAAGAAGTTTTATTAAATGTAGTACAAATTGTACCAAAACTGGGGCTGCCAAAAGGGAAACATAGGTAACACCATCTTCTGTAACTTGCCACGGTGTGGTAGTTATCTTTACTTGCCCATCTTTGTACTCATAGTGATACTCTGGAGTTATCTCATAATCTTGAAAGTATTCATAAGCTATATCTTTTGGAACGCCGTTAAACACCTCAATTCTTGGTACACCATGTAGTTTTCGGGCAAGGTTCATTAGTTTAAAATCACGTTCCATTCTCTCCATTAGGGCAGCTACTCCTACCTCGTCACCTGGTTTTGCTACCATTTTTTGGCCGTTACATTCAGGGTTGTCACAGATTAGTACGGGTTCGTTTTTTTCTTTGTCCCATTCTATTTTTTCTGTTGGTAAAAGGCGTATATTTCTAGAGGCTCCACACTTTGGGCAGACTCTTCGGTATTTTAACCGTGCATCAATTACTGATAACGGCACATTAATTAACCAGAATAGGTCAAGATCATCACGGAATGCCATAAGATCTCGCATTACAAGTGAGTACATAATCTGATCTTCGGTTCTTGGGAATCCATCAAGAAAAATAATCTTTGCATTTACCTCGTTAATCTTTGCCTTAATTAAAGCAAGCACAAATTCTGTAGGAACCAAACGTGTTACATCAGCGCTAAGCGCGCTTTCTATGGCTTCTTTAAGAGGGATAAAGCCACGATAATATCTAGAAAGAATATCGTCATAATAAGCCTTTCTATCATTGTAAGTTTTTACGAACTCACGCATTAGGTCTCCTACAGATAATTGGTAAAATTTATCTTTTCCTACTAACTCGCGCAACAAACTAAGATACGTACCCTTACCTGCCACTTTGGGAGCAAGCATATAAACTATAAGGCTTTGGGTTTCAAATATGTCTTTAATCTTTTGCAA
>WFZN01000049.1 GCA_015489555.1 Candidatus Dojkabacteria bacterium
GTCTTATGGCATCCTTCCAACCGGTAAACCCTCCCCCTTTTGCTATTACAGTAACTCCAAACTTACCTTCGGTATCTGTTACCTTAAATGGTTTCAACATGTAATCAATCTCCCAAGCATCAAACAAATCTTGAGCTGGTTTACCGTTTATAACAAAAAAGGCCTCTTCACCCTTTGTCAAAGAGTAAACCCTGACTCGAGCATGAGCCTCTTTACGCCTGCCTACTCCCTCTATGTATTTTCTAACATTCGATTTATTCATATATTACTAACCTTGATTAAATTAGGTTGTTGCGCTTCGTGTGGATGCTTGTCCCCAACATACATTTTTAACCTCTGCAAATAATGCGCACGTAACTTGGTTTTGGGAAGCATACGCTTGACAGCTAACAACACTATTTTTTTAGGATTTGTTCGCATAATATCTTTTACCCTACGTCGCTTAAGTCCCCCTGGATAACCCGAATGGCTGATTACTTCTTTATAATCTAATTTTTTGCCAGTGAGTACAATTTTATCTACATTAATAACGATAACATAATCCCCCATATCAAGGTTGGGTACATACTTTGGCTTTCTTTTACCCGTTAAATATACAGCAATTACAGAAGCCAATCTCCCCAAGGGTACTCCCGCAGCGTCAATTAAATACCACCTACGGTTTATCTCTACAGGTTTTGTCCAAGTTGTCTTGTTAAACATAGTTACCTGATGTTTATCTTACTCGCTACTGTTATCACCTGTTAACTTACTGGTATTCTCATTTTTTTGGCGTTCTTTAATTTTCTTTGATTTACCATCTTTTATGTGTTTGACAACTTCAACCGTTTTAATACTATCTTTAGACTTACCTTTAGAATTGCTCTCCTTATCTTTACTAGGGATCTCTAATACGACTTTATACATTATACTACCATCTCCATTCCTAAAACGCGTGGCATGTATTCTTATCTTGTACCCAACGCTATGTAGCTGCTGTAAGGTCTTGTAAGCTCTATGATAAAACCTGCGGGTTAATATGTTTGCTTTAACCCAACGTTCTTTCTGCAAAGAATCCTGCATCTTCAGAAAAGCCGAAAACATCTTTTGGGCATAATCCTTTAAGGTTTTAGCTCGCCTATTAGTAGTCTCGATCTCGCGGGTAAGCACCAAAGACGTAAATAGGTTCCTTAGCATCATCTTCCGATGTTCTCTGTTTGATGTATTCAACTTGTACTTTTTCTTCCTCTTATACATTTACAAAAATGCAGTATTAACTAAGTTTCTTCTTAAATTCCTCTAAAGCCTTCTCGATCTGTTTAGCACTCTCAGCTCCAATGCCCTTAAGACGGACAAAATCCGCGGGGTTTATTTTCAATAGCTCTTCCACTGTATTAAAACCATTAGACCTCAAATTATTAATTATTCGCTTACTTAATTTAAGTTCCGTAATACTATGGGTCGCCTCTTCGCGGACCATAGCTTCTGATTCTGTTCTTTCCTCATCAACCATAACCTTGTTTAACACACCACGTGGTTCCCCTGTAAGGTTCTCCGCCAAACTCTCAAAGAAGCGCTTTAGAATCTCTAGGCCTTCTTCTACGGCTGTTCTAACGGTTACGGAACCATCCGTTTCTACTCTCATAACTAATCTATCAAACTCAACCTTCCCCTGCTTTGAAACCGGGAATACCTCATAGGTAACCAACTTAACAGGACCATAGATTGCATCTAATGGAATACGTCCAACCTCAGAACGGAGATTTTCATCAGGCTCATTATACCCGTATCCAAGTTCTATTACAGCTTCTATGTTAAGATCGGCTTTATCGTCGGTTACAGTGGCAATCTTATAATCCTTGTTAACTATCTCTACATCAGCTGGAGTTTTAAAATCCCCAGCTACTATATCTTTTGCCTTGCCGGTATGGTTAAGGGTGATTACATAGCTATCCATGCTCCCATTTACTTTAAAACGTATCTTCTTCATTTTAAGCACAATCTCAAGCACGTTCTCCAAAACTCCGGGGATTGTGGTAAACTCATGATCTATGTCATTGATACGCACACTGGTAATTGCATAACCAGGTATAGATGATAAGAGCACGCGTCTTAATGCTGTACCCAAGGTATGTCCATAACCACGTGGCAGTGGATACACTTCAACTGTTGCCCTTAGCTTACCGTCCTTAAGGACTTCCTCTTCCGATAGAACTATTTTAATGTCTTTAAAATCTAACATTATTACGGCCTAAATTATATTAACTATCGAGTATACCATGCAATAATCAAGGACGGATCTACATTTTTGGGTAACTCATCTCTATTTGGAGCCCGTACAATTTCACAAGTGTTTTCCTTAACTCTTATCCAACCAGGCGCCGCTGGACCTTCATAATCTCTTTTATATTTCTCAAACACCTTCTCGGATACCTCAATCTTATCTCCTACTTGAACAAGATAAGAAGGAGACCTAACCTTTCTACCATTTACCTTAACATGACCGTGTACTACTAATTGTCTTGCTGCACCTTTTGATTTAGCTAACCCAGCACGATATAAAACGATATCTAATTTCCTCTCAAGCATCTGCAAAAATACAGTTCCCTTGTCCTGCCCCGTTTGTTTTGCGATATCTAGAGCTTTCTCAAACCAATTCTTAAATTGCCTCTCCCTCATAAGATACATCCATTTAACCTTCTGCTTCTCTCGCAACTGGCGCCCATACACCGTTAATCTTAAAGGCCTTCGCCCATGTTGCCCTGGTCTGTACGGGCGCCTAAGCACTCCAGCCTTTGAAGAAAAACTACGAGCTCCCTTAAGAAACAGATTCGTTCCCGAGAGTCTACTAAGTCTTTCTTTTTTATAATAAACCATTCTAAGGTTAATTAAATATCTTATTACTTACGTGGTGGACGAGGTCTTCTTACTCCTCCAAATTGCGGCGAGGACTCATCGACAATACTTGTAATATGCAATCCCCCGCTCGCAAGGCCCTTAATAGCGGGATTGCGTCCAAGTCCCGGACCCTTAACGTATACCCTCACTCGTTCGACTCCATATTTAATTTTAGCTTCTTCAGCCGCAGCCATGGCCGCCTGTGTGACAGCATAAGCTGTACGCTTTTTGGTGTTTTTAAAGCCGATCTTAGGAGGGGTATATGATACTAACACCTCTCCATTAACATCGACTATGGTAATAAACGTGTTGTTCCACAGTGCTTTAATTTTGGCTACTGCCTCTTTAACATTACGTTTTTTCTTACGCTTCGTTTTTATTCTCTTCTTCTTAGGCATTATTTAGTTGCTTTTACATTTAATCCTGCCACGGGACGCGCTCTTCCTTTATGGCTTCTAGCATTTCTCCGTGTCTTTTGTCCTCTTACAGGCAAACCTACTATGTGACGAATCCCTCGCCAGGCTTTAATTCTTTTAAGCCGTTCTATATCTTCACGTATTTGTTGCCTTAGATCTCCTTCTACAACATAATGCTTTTCAATAAACTTGCGGATTTTAGCCGCCTCTTCCTCGCTAATATCTCTAACCTTCTTATTAGGGTCTATTCCGGTTTCCGCCAGAATTTGAGCAGAACGTGTTTTACCTATGCCATAAATATACGTTAAGGCAATAAAAATGCTCTTCCCTTCAGGTAAGTTTACTCCGAATAACCTTAACATGGTAACTATTATACTACATTATCCTTGTTTCTGCTTATGTCGTGGGTTAGCTTTACAGTACACATAAACAACTCGCTTCCTGGCTTTCTTTTTACGCCCTTTTTGACTTCCTTTCTTAGTCCTTATAACAATATAACAATGAGGACATCGTTTCTTTACTGATGCTTGTACTTTCATCTTAACCTATAAACTATTTTACCAATTATCTCACGCCCAGGGACGGGCTCAAATTCTATAACTACTCTATCCCCTTCAATGACAGTAATCCTATTATACCTTAATTTCCCACCTAGCGTTGCAATAATCCTTTTCTTCTTTCCCTTATAGTCCAACTCTACTACGTACATACCATTAGGTTTAATTTCGACTATCTTTCCTTCTAACCTTACCTTCATATCTTTAAGCCTCAGCAATTATATCATATCAATAATATTTATGTCGCCTATACTCAGGGCCTTCTTTTGTTAACCTGCTTATAACCAGTTCGATGCTCCCTTTTAGTCTCAACGGGAAGTATTCATCAATTTTACCAGATAACGAGATCACTTGTCGACGTTGTTTTATGCGTGCTAATGTTATATGAGGATAAAAACCTTTCTTGTTACTAAAAATCTTCTTTGCTACACGGCTAGGTGCTAATTTAAACTGAGAATAATAGATTCTGTACACTATTTTATCTAAATCGATCAGCCATAGATACCTTCCGTCTTTATTTAGCAAACCGCCGGCAGTAACATTAACCGTATCACCGTACTTCTCACGCAACCGCCGTACTGTCCGTACAAGGTAGGGATAATAAACCCCTTTTAGATCCTTCCAAAAAGAAAAAGTTATGTGCCACTGTGAACTATCCACGAACTTTATGTATGGAAAGTCTTTGTAATACGCCTTCAGGTAAGAATGCAGCGACAATAGGTCCTTATTCCACGTCTCGTCAAAAAAGATCGCAGTAAAAATCCTATACCTGGTGCTGCGTTTTAACTCCTCTAGCTTCCATAAAAATACTCGCGCTCTATTTGTACTAGTATAAAGAGCATATGTAAAAGCCTTCTCGAGTAACTGTCTATCTTCATCTCGAGCAAGTTTTATATAAAAAGAACGTTTTTGCCACTCACCTAACTTCTCCGCCATTAACAAACCTAACTCCTGATAGGGATACTTAACGTACTTTTGTCTTTTTCGTAATTTTGTTATAAGCTCATCAGCTATCCTTCCAACCCCAGCAAGCGCCATATGATTTTCGTCTCTAAAATAACCCATACATTCTACGCCCCTGCCGGGAATCGAACCCGGGCCTCCAGGTTGAGAACCTGGTGTCCTAGCCGTTAGACTACAGGGGCAGAATTTCAGATTATAACACCTAATAGTTATCGCGAGGGTTTCTTAGCTTTGGCAAAGGACCGAGTCTCTCTAATCACAACCACCTGAACCTCCCCTGGGAATACCCCCGACTCTTCAATTGCCTTAGCAATATCATAAGCAAGTAACGGGGCCTCGTCATCACTTACATGAGTTGGTTTTACTATAACGCGCAATTCCCTGCCTGCCTTTAACGCGAAAATCTCTTCTGCTTTATCTTTAACCACCTCGGACACCTTCTTCTCAAGCGCCTTTATTCTGTCTACGTACTGCTCCATAGTGTCTTTCCTAGCTCCAGGACGCAAAGTAGAAATTTTATCTGCTATCTTTAGGACCTCACATTCTACGAACTTTGAAGGTATATCATCATGATGAGCCTCAACGATGTTAATAACCTTTTCACTAAAACCGTATTTACGAGCGATATCAGCGCTGATATGATGGTGTGGTTTCTTTATTTTTGATGTGAGTACTTTTCCTATATCATGCAACAAAGCCCCCAACTTTACGGCCTTTACATCAAGATTTAGTTTGCGGGCAATCCCCTCTGATAATTGAATCACTTCTGCTGTATGAGTATACAAATCCTGCCCATTACTACGCCTAAACTTCATACGCCCTATCAACGCAAGTAGTTCGGAAGGGGCATTATATAAACCCGCAAGTTTAGCTAACTCCTTACCGTATCGAACCAACTGTTGAGATACCTTCACCTTCGCCCGCTCTATCGCGCTTTCAATCGATGAAGGATGGATCCTCCCATCCTTTATCAGTGCTAGAAGAGCCAACTTTGCAACCTCCCGCCTAACAGGATCATATGATGAGATCGTTATATAATCATCGTCTTCGTTTATTATAATATCTACCTTTGCTAGCTGTTCAAAAGCGCGGATGTTACGCCCCTCCTTACCTATTATCTTCCCCTTTATGTCTGGATTCGGCACTTTAATTCTTGATGTTGTAAACTCATCCACAAATTCATGATCAACATCTTGTAACGCCTCGATCAGAAACTTCTTTGCCAACTCTTCTTTATCAGCCTGAAGCTTCTCCTCTATTTGATTTAAACGCTTTGACTTGTAAACAGAAAGCTCCTCCTCTATTTGTTTTTTTAACATCTCGTATAACTGCTCTCTACTTTTTCCGGTTAATTCCTCAAGCTGTTGTTTTAATTCTTCTTCTCTTTTTCTAACTGCCCGCAGGCGTTCTTCATAATCTCGCTCCATTTGTCGTATCTTACTTTCTTTCTCGGTTAGAATCTTGTTCTGATGTTCCAACTCTTTCCTTTGTTGCTCGATCTGCATTAATAACTTTTTTTGGATACGGGTAACCTCCTCTGTTTTCTGAGTCTCTTCTTTTATACGTTTAGATAACACGTAACCTCCAACGGACATTACCAGTAAGCTTACAGTAATAATTATCCAAATCATAACCACTCAATTTATATCTTATCTAGCAACGCACTTGGAGACGCCCTACGGAATATATACCCCATATATTATGGGAATTAGCTACAATAAAACGATTTAGTACTGTAAACTTGACTTCCCATATAGGTAGATCTCATAGGTATCTAATAACAATTTATACAGAGCATCTCCAAATGCTCTATTAGGATTTTATCATAAGCACATTAACACACTCAAAACGCAGCGGGCGTGGGGCGAAAGGGAACTCTGACTTTAGATTGTATGTTATCTCCTTTATCTTAGTAATAAACCCAAACAGAGACCCCCAAAATCATAACCTTTCGCCCCACGCCCTAAGATCCTCACTATTTCTCAATACACTTAATCCCGAACTCATCTTTTAATATTCGTAAGATATCATCGGCAATCTCTTTAATAGCACGAGTTGCATCGATATCGTATATTGCCGAGACAATGTCTTTTAATCTAACATATAGGATACGTTCTTGTGCTTTGTATTCTTCCCATCTCTTATTGAAAACATCAATTGTACGATCATCGATCCTACGTACTAATTTAGCCCCGTCCTTATCGCACAACCTATCATTTTTAGGAGGATGGGTGAACACATTGTAAACCGCCCCACACACGGGACAAACCAGACGACCTCTAACACGCTTTAAAATAGACTCATAATCTCCATCAAGTTTGAATGCGACTAATTTTGGATACACTCCATAACGAGAAGATAATAAATCAAGTACTTTATCCATAACGTCTACATCCTCTGTTTTACGCGGAAACCCAGTAATAATCACTCCAGGGTGGCTAACTAAAGCAGCCGATATAATATCTACAGAGTTTAACAAAGCCTTGTAAACATACCTTGCGGGTACCAAATCCCCACTCGCAATAATCCTATCTACAACTTGGCTATTTAAAGATCTTAATAAATCACTCATCTGAAATTTGATAAAACCACACTTTCTTACTAAAACATCGGCTTGCGTATCTTTACCTATAGATGGAGGACCAAATATCAAAATCAACAAAGACATACTATAGCATACTATCTAATAATATCTTCGCAGATCGGTTACTAAGGTTTCTACAGACTGCAGTTGTTTTATAATTTCGATTACAACTGAAACAACTATGAGAATACTTGTACCTGCAAACCCTAACCCGAGATTTTGTACATATTGGCTCCCTATTATATATCTAAACAAGTACGGCAACACCGCAATACCTGCTACAATCATTCCACCGATAAACACTACCCTGCTGGTAATACGACTAATATAGGCCTCGGTCTCTTTGCCAGGACGAATCCCAGGCACAAAAGCCCCCTGCTTCTGTAAATTCTCTGCTATGTTTTTAGGACTTAAAACAAGCAAAGCAGAGAAGAATGAAAACACTACTGTAAGCAACAACATGGTAACATTGTAATACACCGGATCATTTAAAATCCTAGCTAGCATCGTCATAAAGGTGTTCAATACTGGCTTATTGATAACCCAACTTGAACCAATATTCAATAGGAATCCCAACCCGGACATTACCGCAACAGCGAATATGACAGGCATAACCCCCCCAGGATTTATAGGTATGTAAACGTCGGTAGGAGCACCGACCCCGCCACTACTCCTAACCCTACTAGCGTAAATTACAGGTATCTTACGAACAGAAAGCGTAACAACAATCGACAAAACAATTAAAATAAACAAAAGCACTACCAAAATCAGTCTCTGCCAATTAAAAAATAAGAGGTCCCACACCCCCTTTAAAGAAAGCGGAAAAGAAGCTAAAATTCCGACGGCAATTATTAAAGACGACCCTCCTCCCATCCCAAATTGAGTAATAAGTTCGCCAATCCACATTGTAATATATGCCCCAAAAGTTAACATAAACATTAAAGCCACGACCTGGAGAGTACTTTCAACAACTAACAATGGCGGTAATCCCAACGCAGCGGTAACACGATTAATACCGAATATGAAACTTAATGACTGCAACATAGCAATGGGAAAAGTTGCAATCCTCATATACTGTGTCAACATTTTACGCTCAAGAGGTCCGCTTTGATACATCTCCTTTAGAGTAGGGAAAGCAAAAGCAAGTATCTGAAATATATAAGAAGCCGTAATGTATGGCCCTAGTCCAAGTGACAAAATACTAACGCTCAGGAATAAACCTCCACTTAGAAGGTTAACTATCTGCAGTAGATCGGTACTCTGTAAAAGAGACGCAATAACCTGCTTGTTTAGATCAGGAATCGCAAACGAAGTAAAACCCCTGAAAATGGCAAGCAAAACTAGAGTAAAGATTAACTTCTCCTTTACAGCTTTAACAAAAAAGATCCTTTTAACCCTTCTGATACTCTCTCTAAAATAGATCATACTTCTATTATACGGTGAATTAATGCGCTACAAACTATTTTTCTGTAATAAACATTTCCCGAACGCCCTTTGACACTTTGACATCCCTGAAAATAAGCTTTAATTTTGGCTTCTCTTCTAACCTGCCAATTATTTTAAATCCATCTTTATCTGGCTTAAACCCTAACATTACTAATACCTTTGGAGTAATAACACTATATTTCTTCGGAGCCTTTTCTAAAGCAGCCAAAAGAGCCTGCACAGTTACAGAGGTATAACGAGTAACGGGTTTGTTTCTATATCCTCTAACAACAGGGATCTTCTTGTATACAGGAGTTTGTCCTCCCTCAAATCCGATCTGAGGTTTTCCACGCCCTCTCGACTTTTGCCCTTTCTGCCCTTTACCTACTGTATGACCGCCCTTACCGCTCCCGTATCCTCTCCCCAGTCTTTTTACCCTTTTAACTAACTTTACAAGCTTAAACATTCCAACTTCTCTTTCATTTTATATAAAATGTGTAAAGTAGCATATGCGTTAGCTACGCTATTTGCGGCCCCAACCTGTTTTGCAACTACATTCTGATACCCAGCTACTGTTAAAACTTGGCGTACAGAACCACCGGCTACGATACCGGCTCCGGCGGCAGCTGGTTTTATAATAATACGAGCTGACCTGAATTTACCTTCTAGCCTAAACGGCACTGTTTTCTGCCCCCCGACAATGGGTACTGCCATCATCTTGTTCTTAGCTTTATCAATCGCCTTACGTATTGCGTCAGGAGCTTCTCGTCCATGGGCTAATGCTATTCCAACGTTCCCCGCTCCATCTCCTACTGCCACAACCGCACTAAATCGCAAACGTTTTCCACCTGCGGTTACCTTTGCTACTCGCTTTAAAGAAATTACTTCTGTAAGTAATCTTTTGTTATTTTTCTCTTCTTGCGCGGTTTTTTGCTTATCAACCATATGTATATAATAACAGCTTATATTAAAAATCTAATCCAGCTTCTCTTAACCCTTCAGCAAGCGCCTTAACCTGCCCATGATACTTATACCCAGATTTATCAAATACTATCTGTTTTATACCCTTTTTAAGAATCAGCTCTCCAAGCCTTCTTCCAACCTCATAGGCTTTTTGTACCCCTTTTAAATCTTTAGCTTTAACATCATCTCTTAACAAACGCTTACTATCATAACTTGCAAGTATATTACCAGTAAACTGCTCTATTAATTGTGCATAAATATATCTATTACTCTTGTGCACAGACAATCGCGGACGTTTCGTTAAGTACTTAATACGATATCTAAATCTTTGTCTTCGTTTTTTTATATCCATTCTGCTCATACTTATGCTCCTAATGTTTTAATTTCTTTTAACTTGAGTTGTTCTCCTTTGTATCTTATGCCTTTACCCTTATAAGCGTCTGGTTTCTTAAGATTTCTTATATATGCTGCAAAATTCCCAACCTTTTGTTTATCTATTCCGCTTACCTTTATCTCAGTAGGTGAAGGCACCTCTACTTTTATATCAGTAGGGATTGTAACATGAATAGGATGAGTAAGCCCTATATAAAGTTTCAACTCATTACCTGCTAACTCGGCTTTGTAACCAACACCGTGAATCTCTAACTCTTTTACAAACCCATTACTTACTCCGATAATCATATTATTTATAATTGCACGCGTTGTACCATGCAGAGCCTTATATTTACGTTCGTCTGAAGGTCTTGTCACTTTGATAATTTTTGAACCTGCCTCGTCCACGAGCTCAACATTTATACCCTGTGGTATCGAAAACTCAAGCTGACCTAGTGGCCCCTTAACAACTATTACGTTGTTATTAAATTTCACCTCCACGTTTTGCGGAACTTGTATTGGAGCATTACCTATTCTAGACATGTTTACCATATTTCACATATAAGCTCGCCTCCCAATCCAGCCTTTTTTGCTTCTTGGGAAGTCATCACGCCTTGGCTTGTCGAAATTATCTGTATACCATACCCGCTTCGCACAGGAGTAATATCTTTGGCTTTAACATACCACCTGCGCCCAGGTTTTGAATAAAAACGCACATTCTGAATAAAAGGGATAGGATACTGCCCTCTCTTGTACCTTAATCTAACTTTAATCTGACGCCCATCTGTAGTTACCTTAAAGTCTCTTATCCACTTTTTAGATTTCAACACTTCTAAGATAGCCCGCACAACTTTGGTATTAGGTACGCGTGTACTCTTTTTAAATACTGCGCTTGCGTTTTTTATTCTTACTAATGCATCTGCGATTGGATAATTGCTAACCATGACATTACCAACTTGATTTTATTACTCCAGGTAGCTCTCCCTTATGAGCAAGCTCTCTAAAACATATCCTACATAAACCAAAGTGGCGTATGTATCCACGCCTACGTCCACATCTTGTGCATTGATTATAAAGCTTAAGCTTGTGCGCCTTGCCTTGCTTAACTAATTTCTGTATACGTTGATGTTGCCAGAATTTTCTCTTTTTGCTCATGGCGTATTATACTCTATGATTTAAATACAAAACCCATTTTCTCCATAATGAACCTGGATTTTTCAGGAGTAGAATTATTAAATACAATTGTAACACTTAATCCTTTTACTTTATCTATTTTTACTGGATTAACTTCTGGAAACACCAAGTACTCCCTTATTCCGAATGTATAATTGCCATACCTATCAAATCCATCTAAAGGTATCCCTTTAAAATCTTTAACCCGCGGTAATACAATGTTTACCAACTTATCCAAAAAATCCCACATTAGGGTACGTCTTAGGGTAACACGTACGCCGACTATATCACCTTGTCGGATATTGAATCCAGCAATACTCTTTTTAGCGTAAGTAAACACCGCCTTTTGACCGCTAAGCAGGGTAAGGGCCCGTTGTATCTTCTCAAGCGCAGCTTGATCCTTTGATTCATCCCCAGTCCCAATGTTAATACTAACCTTTTGGGGCTTAGGCACATCTAAAGGATTTGCAGTATTAAACTTCTCCATATAAGCAGGTACGACTTCTGCTGTATATTTTTCTTTTAATGTTTGTTGTACCTTGTCTACAGGCATTTGTCTTATTACTAAATTTTAGATTCTTCTTTAACTGATCTCTTTTCTTCGGCCATCTTAACGGACGCCTTTGATTCACCCCTCACATCAATCTTTTTACCACATCTTTTACATGTACGCCACTTCCCTTTTTTATCTTGTGATATACCGACTCTCGTTGCGGCCAAACAATGGGGGCAAACAACCATTACATTAGACTTGTGAATACGGCTCTCAATCTGTATCTTTCCTCCCTTATCCATACCCTTTATTACCCCTGGCTTTATAAACTTAGTAACCAAATTAACCCCCTCAACCCAAATATAATCACCCTTTATACCTATAACTTTGCCGGTTTTACCTTTATCTTTACCGGTTATTACCTTTACAGTGTCTCCTACCCTTAATCTTCTCATAATACTTCTTCAGCTAACTGAGTTACTTTATCAAAACCATAAAGTTTTACTTCTCTGGCAATAGGCCCAAATATACGGGTGCCTTTAGGCTCCTTTGATTCCGGATCAATTAACACCACGGCATTGTCATCGAACCTGATTGTTGTCCCATCTTCTCTTCTGTACTCCTTCTTTACTCGTACAACAAGCGCATAATGCACCTCATGTTCATGTACATTCCCGTCAGAACGGGCTTTTTTTACAGTCACCTTAACAATTTTGCCAGGCCTTGCGAAGCGTTGTCTTCCCCCCTTTATAAGACCAATAACCTGCGCGCTTAAAGCTCCAGTGTTATCTGTAACCCTAACATTGGTGCCTATCTTTATCATCTGGTCTCTATATTTAATTTATCCTTTTGACTCCTCTATAATAAAACTCTTATGTTTTGATATCCTACGTGTCTCCCGTATTATAACTTCTTCTCCCATTTTATGCTCATTCTCTGAATGAACAAGAAAATATCTAACCTCCCTTACCACTTTTCTATAAAGAGGATGAGGATACTCCCTCACTACTTTAACCTTATACGTCTTATCTCCACTTTTTTTAACTATAATCCCTTTGAACCGTTTCCTAGGCATTATTTCTTTTAATCTGATTTATTTTAGTTAATACACGCGCGATATTCTTGCGAGCAAGCCTTAAAGA
>WFZN01000050.1 GCA_015489555.1 Candidatus Dojkabacteria bacterium
GATTTATATAGCCATATAATTACACAGTACGGAAAGTAGTCACTTTCGGGGCTAAAATACAGAGCCTATAATGTTATAATACTTTGTGCCACGTAGAAGACCAGAGGTGCCCAAATCAATGGAAAAGTTCCTCGTTGAATTAACTGCCTATGCACTACTTTTCCTAATGGTCACATTGTTTCTAGTCATATCTACCTCCTCTCCTGCTGAATCTTATAGTCAATCACTACCCGAAGGTCCACAACTCGCGTTACACATGCGTACTCCTGGCATAACAGTTACTCCTTTTAACCCACCAAGAGACACTGTTACTCCTTCTGAAGGAAGCAACGGTCAAAAACTAGTACCATCGATTTCACAAATCTTGAATGAATATGTAAAATACACCCATCCCCAAAAAGCTCCTGAACACTTTGTATACCCTGAAAACATAGGGCAATACCCCTTTAAAGAGGCTATAGGAGCATTTTTTAGTATTATTAACGAATATCCAAGCCTTGAAACAACAATACAACCAGAAGATTTGCAAGATCCAAAGAATCTTGCCGCCTTTTTCTCGATACAATCGGGAGAAGATGTTTTAGACAAAGTTCGGTTACAACTAGGAATACCATATAATGAAACAAACACATACGGAATGTGGGACCAAGTGTACATTATTATAATTAAGAACCAACAGCAAGAAGTTGTACTTTTACGGGCAGACAACATAAATTGGGCAGGGGAGCAGGCAAATCTAGTGCATCCGGGAGATACTGTGTTTGCGTTTAGGGCTGCTTCTTATGTTGATACCTCACGAGACGCCTCTGACCCAGACTCTGCTGCAGTTGCAGCAACTTATAAGTTAACTCAGCTTTACGAGATACCCCCACAAAACGTATGGCTTTACGTAGTGCCTAGATAACTTTATAAAACATGGTAATATAACTTAAAGGATTTGCTTAGATTTTCACATATAATTATTTATGAAAATATTCTTTTCGGGAATAGGCGGAGTAGGAATGTCTGCTCTTGCAAGTATCTTCAAAAATTTAGGATTTGATGTATACGGCTCTGATATTAAAGAATCTATTGTAACCAAACAACTTGCAAAGTTTAAGATTCCTGTTTTTATTGGCCAAGATCCTGCCAATATACAAAAAGTAAAGCCAAAACTTTTGGTTAAAACTAACGCCATCGATGACAACCATCCTGAGATAAAGGAAGCTTATAGACGCAATATACCTGTTTTAACGTATCCCCAAGCACTTGGAATTATTACAAATCTTTTACCCACGATAGGTATAACTGGCACACACGGTAAAACCTCCACTACGGCACTGGTATCCAAAATATTAATAGATGCAGGCTATGATCCGTTCGCTTTAATAGGAGCCCTATACTCTGAATTTAACAATACCAATTTTAGACTATCTAACATGGCAAGTTCCGAATTAGCATTACAGATTAAAAGATTACTTAACGACTTTGGTAAAGTTTTTGCCAACATCACTCCGAATACTTTCACCAAAGACATTTTCATATCACAAAAGATTGCAAAAATAAAAAACGCTCCGTATTTTGTATTTGAGGCAGATGAATACAAAGATGCATTCTTAAATCATACATTCGACTACCTAGTAATTGTATCAGTTGATTATGATCACCCAGATTATTTTAAAACTAAAGAGCAATACTTTACCTCTTTTGCTAAGGCAATACTTAATACCCAAAAAGCTGTTATTTTAGATTTAACATCAGAAAACACTAAAACAGTACTAACCATCGCCCAAAAGTTAGCAAAACAATACTGTACCAATCTACCTAAAATTATTGATTACTCAAGATATAAAGACACAGTCTCTAACTTTAATATATACCTTAGAACTGATTTTTTACTAATCGACGCTACTGCTGCCTATGCCTTGGGTAAAACATTAGGTATATCAGATGCTAAACTAGCCAAAAGCATAACCTCGTATAAAGGTGTATGGAGAAGGTTTGAAATTATTAAGCCCAAAACTAACGATTCACCCTGTATTATCAGTGACTATGCCCACAACCCTCAAAAAATCTACATGGCAATGCAAGCGCTTGCTGATTTTATGAAACAAAATAAACAAAAACATGCAACTATTATATTTGAACCCCATACGTACGATAGATTAATTACATTCGAAAATGAGTTTATTGACGCTTTTATTAGATTTATTAGAAACAATAAGTTGTATGAACTTAGCATTGTCGTGGTTGTAGCAGATGTTTACAAAGCTCGCGGTCCTGAAATTAAAAACCCAAAGATGGATAGTAAAAAGTTTGTACGAAAACTTAGAAAAATAGTGTCTAAAAGGCTTCCTGATGCAAAGGTGCATATAACGTATGGCAAAAGCGCTCAAAACCAATATGAAAAGCTTAAAAATAAAGAGTACAAATCCGATACCATACTATGTTTATCCGCAGGTAAATTAGGGTACCTGGTTGAACAATTAAGGGAGGGGAAAGCCACGTAGCTTAGGCCTTAATTTGCATTTTCGACTTGTAGCAATGCATTGCAAAAATGAAGGTATTACCTCTGAAAAACTTTAAGCTGGCATATAAAGAC
>WFZN01000051.1 GCA_015489555.1 Candidatus Dojkabacteria bacterium
CCAAGTTCTTCTGATATTTTACTTAACACCTTATACTGCCCTACGTCTGGGGAGACAAGTACGACCTCACTGTTAGGATGCACTTTCTTTAAACTTTTGAGTACTTTTTCTATAAAAACCTTTGGTGAGATTACTCTAACGGGTTTATCTATGTAACCTTCTAATGCATCTGGATGTGGATGAATAGTTATAAGCTCGCTTATGTAAGGTTCTATAACCTTTAAAAAAGTACGTAAACTTAGGGGTTCCCCTCTGTTAAAAATTTTGTCTTGCCGCATATACGGTAGGTACGGTAAGATTACACTAACATTATTTATTCCGTGTCGATTGGCAGTATCTAGAAATAATACTGTCTCCCATATATTGTTATGCAGAGTTTGAGGAGTAAACGACTGTATAAAGTAAATCTTTTCCGACAAAGGAGCGTCTAACAGCCCCTGAGGCAATTTTATAAAAACCTCACCATCTGGAAAAGTGGTGGCCTCTAAATTTAAAACCGTTACATTTGGGGCGTATTTCTTAAAATCGTAGTGTTTTGCACCAGAGCCTAAAACTAGTACAACTTCCTCCCCTCCCATAAGAAATTATAAAACAGTTTATCCAAAAACGAGTTAAGATACCCGATCTAGCCTTACAAAATGCCTCCACTATGCACGGGGGCGTGGGGCGAAACTGCAAGGTCTAGGGGCTCCTGCCTACAGCACTATTAAAACAATATAAAAACCCTACCCCCGCGGCCGCTAAAGCCCGTTTCGCCCCACGCCCCGTACACCTATGCCCAAGACCTTACTTCATGGTGCTATAATACTTTCTATGTTAGCGCTTATTCCCATTTTAACCTCAATTTTTCTTATTGTACTTGATGGAACCCTAATGAACGTTGTAATGCGCGATGTTGCAGTTGATCTTGGTATATCAATTCTTAAAATACAGGATCTTATTGTGCTCTACTCCCTTATAACCGGGGCACTTGTACTTATTGGAGGTAAGCTATCTGACATAATTGGTAGAAAATGTCTCTTTATAGCAGGGGCAACTCTCTTTCTAATAGGTAGCTTTTTAGCAGCAACAAGTAAAACATATAATCATCTACTACTTGGATGGAGCATTCTTGAAGGGATTGGAGCAGCTCTTATGATGCCAGCTTCCTCTGCTCTTATTCTTGAAATATTTGATAAGAAACAACTTAAGCTTGCATACGCCTTATGGGGTGCAACAGCATCTGTGGCGGCAAGTTTTGGCCCTCTAATAGGCGGCACTATAGCAACCTACTATTCATGGCGCACTGCATTTTTGTTGCAGGTATTTGTTGGAATAATCCTGGTTATAACTTCATACTTATTTATAAAAACCTCAGAAAAACTAGACGCTAAAGCGCTTATAAATACACTAAAGGGATTTGACTTTAAAGGAGCGTTTTTATCATTTATAGGGTTACTTACCCTAATTTATGGACTACTTAAAACCCGCGACTGGGGCTGGGTTGTTGCAAAACAGGCAAACCACGCGATTTGGGGTGTATCCCCCGCATTAATCTTAATTACTGTAGGAATAGCTTTACTTACGGCATTTGTGCTCATAGAGAAACGTACCCAGAATGCGCTAATCTCTATAAATACATTAATCAATCCAAAACTACTTGTCTGGTTATTTATATTGCTTGCTATAAACTCACTGCAGGGTGGAGTGTTTTTTGTATTTCCTATAATACTTCAGATAGGGCTACGTTTGTCTGCTATCAAGACCGGTCTATACTTTATGCCATTTACCATTAGCGTATTGATCGCATCTATGATAAGTTCAAAAATACACCTAGAAGACGCAAAAATCATATTGTTGGGTATACTGGTTTTATTAATAGGAGACGCTTATTTTGCCGTAAACCAGAACGCTTTCATAGATTCCAACCTGCTGTTTATAGGCTTTTTAATAATGGGCTTTGGTATGGGCCTTATTATGGCTCGGCTTACACACGCTATTATGACATCTGTAGCGCCTAAAGCTGCTGGCGAAGTATCCGGAATAAACTCTGCCCTACGTAGGGTTGCTGCCTCGTTTGGCACAGCCTTGTTTGGGTCTTTATTCTTTAATAGACTTTCTAGCATTACCCCTATTAAAGCTATGGCAGGCACTCACTCTGGTACAAAGCTACCCAAAGTAGTGCAAAATGCAATTTTGAACGCACTAGCTCATAGTGGGCAATATACATTCAAATGGGCTGTTTTGTGGATATTAATATTATTATTCGCTCTTGGATTTTACATCTACAAATACAATGGATACTCTAAGGCTAAACAATAGAGGAATAATTCTAGGTTTTGTGAACCCCCAATCTATAACTTGTATTTACAGAGGAAGTTAGGTAGTACAAAAGCTTATACCAGACACAACAAACCGCTACAGGTAACCGACTACTCCTACTTAGTCTGCATACTTTTAGAGATTACAAACTGACTAATCTGGCCATAGTAGTACTCATACACTGCCCCTAGTATAAGCAACGTTACAAGAGCTGTAAACCACAGACTTGTACCCACCCCTGTCTCTGGTGGCGTTGGAGTAATTGTAGTTACACTTGGCTCAGGCAGTGTAGGCGTTGCCGTTGGGGTAAAGGTTAGAGTAGGTGTAACTGTTGGTGTTGCTGTAGGCGTGACAGAAGGAGTCGGAGTGATTGTCGGTGTTGGGGTCGGAGTCGGCGTTGGAGTTGGAGAAGGTGGCTCTCCTGCAGCAGGCGGATTAAAACACTCTGCTGGGGGTCCTTGTTTTAAGTTATCTATTGTGGCAGAGGTACATACATTACTCTGATCCACCCCCGCACACTGTCCACAAATAGTGTAATCATTGGGTAAACATTTACGACTGGTATCAAAACACCACCACTTGCCATATTCAAGCCTTGGACCCCATGTAAATGGTGCAGGGCACTGTACATCAGGCCCTCTTACCTGTATTCCCCAATTCCCTGCAAGTACGCATTTATTTGTATCCGCAGGATTTCTACAAACAGGATTGTTTCCAACACAGGTACAAGCGCCTGTATTACCGTAGTTGTAAGGGGTGCAGTAGTTAGTACCACCGCCTCCACCACCTTCATCTTCACCTCCACCACCTTCTCCATTATCACACTCTAGGCCCTCCTTCCTACACAGAGATGGACATTCACAATTATCCTCCCCCACATCTATCCATACTGCATAAGTATAAATAGTTTCATCAGTATCGCATTTATTATTTCCGTTAGTATCATAACACCACTCAGTACATCTTCTCACACAATCACCCACTGCATAACAGGCATATTCTCCCAAAGACTTACACACTCTTTTACGCTGCTTAACCGCCTCCTCTTTTACCGGCACTGGCCTTCTTACCCAATATATACCACCGATTAGGGCTAATAAAAGTATCAAAACACCTACAATCAGTAATGCTTTGTTATTTAAAAATCCGCCTCCTTTGCGCACAAAGGTAAAGTTCCCAGCCCCAACACTGGTCTTTTTATCTTTAGCCATACTTTAGTGTAACATAAAACTGCCAGAAACGCATCCTAATAACGAAAACAAAACAACCAACTTGGTCAAGAGACTATTTTTTACTTTTTCTAGAACCTTTCTTAACAGTACGATTACCCCTAGCCTTAAACGACTTTTCTAATTCCTTAATCTTTTTTTCTAGCTCCTTTATTTTAGTAACTAGTTTCTTATCACTGTCTGCTTGTAACAATTTTACATACTCCTCTATCTTTAAACGCACTAATTCCTTAATAGGATTATAAAGATCCCACAAAAGGCTAAACAAAAATAGTGCTATTACAAATAGTATAAGTTGCATTGAGTATTATAACATGTTACCCTACTCTTCTTATGGTGTGAGGCGAAACAACCTTTCATACTTTTTGTATACGATATTCATACGGACTTTAAATGTTAACTGATATGAATACCCCCCTAAAATCTGACATTTCGCTCCACGGCCTTTAAACCCCTTTATACTTTCACAGCCTCTCAAACTTTTTACCAAAACAGGACGTAAACCAAAGCAGCTTTTACAGAAATGTACGCTATCTTATCAAATCTACATACTCGCCGCTTGCACCGTTTACTTCAGCAACCACATTACCATCTTTATCAACCACCTCAAATATATGCTTCGCCATTACTGTAGTGATTCTCGAGCCAACGCTGGTAAGCCCAACTCGAATATACGGCCCGCTCCTCCAGGCATTCGAGCTTTGTGCATCGACCATATCTTTTAGACTAACCCCAGAATAGTAATGGCTCAAAATCTCCACATAATTTTGCCCTTTAATGGCCCTGCCATTCGCACCATATTGGCTTAAACCTACCCTATGCCCATAACTTTGAGAATAAACATAATATACTCCGTTCCGCTTCTGGATATCAAAAAGCGCAAAACTTGACCCTCTTATACGATTGTGTCCGGGCGAACGGATATTGTACGCCATCTTAAAATATTGCGCGGGGAGGTCAATCGTCACTCTCTGACCATTTTTTGTTATACCTACAATTCGCAAAGTCTTAGCATATTTAGCATCCCGCCCTATTCTACTACAATATGCATCACTAGTATGACTTGTACTCCTATTAACATAAGGGTCCACATTCCACCTGACATTAACTGGAACACAGATACTATTATCGTCATAAATGACAGTAACACTCTCTATAGTAGATATCCTTGCCTCCAATGCAGCACTCCCTAACACGTCTCTGAGTTGCTGAGCATCGTATTGCGAAGCCGAACAACGCGTATTAAAGCTTTTACAACTCCTTACAGCGCAACATGCCACTCGATTCTGCGCCGTTTTTCCCCCACCATTTCGGTGCAAGTAAATAGCGGTGTTGACTATATCAAAAAACTCATCGTCTTTTATCGCGACTTCTCCTAAGACGATATAGTCACTCCTACTCTTACCTGGCCTATCCCACCCTATGTACTCGTAAGAATGCCAAACGTTATCAACAGGATCAAAATACCGATCACTCTTAGCTTGAGCATAACTCCTAGGCCCAAACCATACTTCATCACTAGACAAGGTATGACCTCCAGAAATACTATGATAATAGGCTACTATAGGTGAACCATTACTGACCAAAATCTCGCCACGTGTAGTATCTACTGCACTCTTCCATCTACTTCCAGATACGGAAAGTATTTTATAGGCCCCGACATAATTCTGATCCGCAACACTGTCAAATATATCGTAAATCCCATTTTTCCTTGGATGCAAAACCTTATAATAGGCGTATGTACGAGCCGCCACAGCCTGTGCCTTTAAAGCCTCCATATGCCAACTAGAAGGCATCTCCCCTAATCCATAAAGATAAATCTCTAAAGGTAGCTTGTTGATAACATATACATCTGCATCTTTCCTAAAAATAAGCTGACCATAATACGCCACATATGAATTCAATCCTTTCTTAACCTCCCAGTATTTCGTAGCGTCAAAACCTACCGCCCTTTGTTTAAACCTCAAAACTACTGGCCACCTGACATAGAAAACCTTTGCCTCCTCACTCGGGTTAGCCGGATGGATTACTACTTCATAATTAGGCTCACTACCCTCTATACTAGCAGGACCACTCGTACCTACACTATTATTACCGCCACTTATACCTATATCATCTTGGTTATCTGAGCTAAACTTCGCTGCAATAATCCTCTGGGCTTTTTCACTTAGTGCTTTTATCTCCCCCATAAGTTGAGCTTTTACTTTACTCTTCTGCCTAGCAAGCGCTTGTAACCTTCTATACTCTGCCTCAACTTCGACAATTTTTTTGCGAAGGTCAAGAACTTCCTCTTGTATCTGGGCTTTTTTGACCTTTAAATCATTTTTATAAGCCTCAAGCTGGGCTATTTCGTGTTGCAAACTCTCAATTTGCCGGGTTGCAGACTGATTATATGCGGTAATATAAGTTAATCTATCCATAAGCTCGTTAACAGAGTCAGCCCCAAACAAAAATACTACTCCTCCCTGTGTGCTCATGTAAAATACTGTTTGCTTTACTAACAATTGCTGCTGCTTATCGTCAATTTGTTTTTTTCTTGCATCAATTTCAGCGTTTGTTTGTTTATAATCTGTTTCTACCTGCTTAGAAAGTTTGATAAGCTCCTCTTCTTTTTTACGCAATAAAGAGAGCTTGCTGCCAATACCTCGCTTTGATGCTAGTATACTGTTAAGCTCATTTTTTATGGATTCTAATTTCTCTTTTTTCTCATCTATTTGCTTGTAAATATTATCAAGTTCGTCTGCTTTTACATAAATTCTAGAATCTTTTAAAAAGGAAACGCCAAAGATAGTAAATAACCCTAAAAGCGCAGCGGCTAACGAAACCTTTAGGGTAGCAAGTCTTGCCATAATATCTATTATAAACTAGTTTGTTACAGGTAAGTTCTTTGCTAAAGAACATTCTGTACTTTGTTTTCAGGCGCAGTCACAGTTGGAATTGGGCGTGGGGCGAAACGACGAAGCCGAAAGTCTCGCCTACGATACCATTTAAAACGGTATAACGCCCTACTACCGCAACCGCTAAAGCCCGTTTCGCCCCACGCCCCCCGATATAAACGCTTTTTTCCGCCACTAACAAAAACAAATTGCCTTGCTAAGACAAATATAACAAGACAATACAACAACACATTAGCCCCAAACCAAAAATCTACACAGAATAGCCAAAGTAAGAATACCCCAATCTTTGATACAAGTCTAAGACTGCTTACTATTATGGTTATTCCCAAAGTTAACCAACGTTAAAGAACTAAATATTCCGTAATTGTACTCAGTTACAGATACCAAAATAACAATTATTGCAATAACAAGCAGCACAGTATCAGCCACACCAGTAGCAGGAGGAGTACTACTTACCAGAACCGTTACAGATGGCGGGGAAACTGTTGTGCTAGTTACCGTACTTGTTGTGGTTGGCTCGCTAGTAACTGTACTAGTTGCGGAGGTTGTAACGGTTGTAGTAACCGTTAGTGTAGGTGTATTAGCAGTTGGGGCTAATATATTAAAACTCTTTTTACAATTATCGGACGTTTTATATGTGCCTAAAGAAAAAGCGTCACATCGAACCTCATAATTACCAGGTTGCCAAACTGTATACGCCATATTACACGGGCCAACGTTAGAAAACACAATTTCACCGTCTTTTATAACAGAGACTCTACATTGATCTGCGTTAGAAACACTACACGTTGCTGTTATTGTCTCCCCTACGGTATACGTTGCCTTATCGGTTGTAACATTATTACACACAGGGGCTACTTGTTTTGCTTCTGAAGGCAAATCACAAGCCCCGTCAGTACAAGGGCAGTTTGGATTGGTATAGCCAGTGTACTCCCATCTACCGCCAACGCAATAATATATCTTACAATCTGCCCCTTCGCTTATTGAGCCTTGGGCAAAACATGAATTTGCTCCCTTACAATACAGATCAGGGCAAGTAAAATCTCCTCCCTTTGCAACACACTGCTCCACTTCTATAGAAGGATCTTTACATATACGGTCTATCTCTGTTTTGGCCTCTAAAACTCGAACACCATCCGCACAAGAAATTATTTTCTTCTGAGTACACTTAATCTCCTGCCCAGCCTGTATACACGGTGGGCAGTCAAGGTAATATGTGAGTAATTTGCCGTTCTCACAATCTTCGGGTACGCTAGTATCAATACCTACTACAACAGAAGGCGTTGGGGTTGTAACTGTTTGATCACCACTACATGTCTCCACTGGTTCTTTCTCTTTCCACAAACAATATTTTTCGTCTACATCGTACTTACATTCTCGTACCTTGCCATCTACGCATGTAGTGCTTCCTATTGGGTAACCATTACATGTACAGCTCGCACCCCAATCTGTTTCATCTTCTTCTGCAGGAGGCCCTACAGGGGTTTGAGACGGTGTATACTCTGCCTCTGCAGGACACCCACACTGACCAGGCCCCGCGAAACCATTCGGTTCGTTCTTCTCACGAACCCACTTACCACCAACGCATATAAATGTTGCGTCATACATTTGGACTCCACACCCAAACCCTCCACACTGACGAACGGTTTTTGTGTCACCCTCATCACATTCTTTAGCTTCTTGTAAAAAAGGAATGCGAATTTTATCAAACATTAACAAGCCTCCAACAACTGCTAATAACAGCAAGAAACCGGCCAAAGCAAATACTGCCACACGGGTAGTACGCCTCTTTTTGCGACCTACAAATTTAAAACTCTTTACCACTTTAATGATTTATAGTAATTTAAATACCACTCTGTAGCCAGAATGTAGAAGTAAATCAGCCTTTCTCGTTATACTATAATTTAACATAGTTTGGTTTGAGATTTAATTAATATAAACTGCCAAAACAGTATGTTAAAAGATTTTTTAGCACAAATAAAACCTTATCTCTCTAATATACCTTCCTATGTTTTTGAAAAATTAGAGACCCCGGATAGAGCTGTAGAAGTTTCCTTTATAGTAAAAATTCAAGAAAGAGAAACCGTATTAAAGGGGTACAGAATTCAACACAATAATGTACACGGCCCTTACAAAGGGGGTATTAGATTTTCTCCTTTTGTGTCAAAAGAAGAAGTAAACTACCTGGCATTTTGGATGTCTATTAAAACAGCGGTAGCTAATGTACCCTTTGGAGGAGGTAAAGGAGGAGTAATAGTAGATACCAAAAAACTTACCCAAGAAGAGATAGAGGCAGTAAGCCGCGCATACATACGTGCAATTGCCGATATCATTGGCCCTACCAAAGACGTACCAGCCCCAGATATGTACACCAATCCCCAAATTATGAAATGGATGATGGATGAATACTCAAAAATAGTAGGCAAACCAACTCCCGCCGTTATCACAGGTAAACCAATAAAAAGTGGGGGGTCACAGGGTAGAATAGAAGCCACAGGCCTTGGTGGATTTTACATACTTGAATCTTTAGTACGCGACTATAACCTAAAAGACGTAAAAATTGCGGTCCAAGGCTTTGGCAATGCCGGATACCACTTTGCCAAATTTGCCCAAGAAGCTGGGTTTACTATCGTTGCCGTAAGTGACAGCCAAGGAGGCGTCTACTCAGAAAACGGTTTAGACATAGACAAAGTAAAAGAGTACAAAACATCTACGGGCAGTGTTATAAATACTCCAGATTACCAGCACATATCAAACAAAGACCTTCTTACGCTTAATGTTACCGTACTGGTACCGGCTGCAAAAGAAGATGTAATAACAGAAGAAAATGCTGCCAACATAAGAGCCAGGTACATTATTGAACTTGCCAACGGCCCCATAACGCTTGATGCTGATACAATGCTGGAGCAAAAAGGTACAGTTATTGTTCCAGATGTACTTGCCAACTCTGGCGGTGTTACTGTTTCTTATTTTGAATGGTACCAAAATATGCATAACGAAGTATGGAGCAAAGACACCGTATTTAACAAATTAAAAGATTACATAACCAACGCCTACAATGGAGTAGTGCACACAGCAAAAGAACACGATGTATCACTACGTAAAGGCGCTTACATAGTAGCCGTTAAACGAATAGCTGACAAAATGTTAACAAACAACGGATAAAATTTGTCTAAAGCCACACAAACAAAGCAGTGGTACACTTATGTAGAGAAAAATGTACTATGCCAGTACAGCCGTGTGCCCATACCCATGCCTATCAAGTTCAGTCTATACTTTATTAGCATGAAAACTTTTGATCGATTCTTAAAAAATCTACACCCGCAACTTAGCACTACACAAAGTAAGTGCCCAATTGGTCCTCAAAACGGCTGCGGTAGTTGCCCCTTATCTGTATATGATTACAAAACACAGCTGTATATCAAAAAACAATTTATAAAGCACCTAAACAACATATACAACATACATCTACCTCTAAAAGACATCGAGTCTTCGCCGGTTACTACACACTATCGCAACAAAATGGAATATGCCATAATGCCAAAAGGAATAGGCCTTAGACCCAAAGGGAAATGGTGGAAAGTACTTGACAAACATACATGTTTTCTAGCTCACCCGACCATAGAAACAACGTTTAATATTGCCCACAACCTGTTAGCCTCAATATTAAAATCTGGCAGACTTACAGCTTACAACCGTAAAACCCACCAAGGCATTTTACGTTACCTTACAATAAAAGCCAGCAAACAGAGTAGAGTAGTGGTATCGCTTACCCTAAGTGACCCTAACGTATCGCAATTTAACAACTTAAAACTTAGCCCTAAAACCATAATAAACCTATTACAGCAAGAATTTATAAGGCCACTAACCAAACAATTAAAAGCAAAACGAATAACATTACGTGGTGTAATAATAAAATATTCAAAATCCATAAGCGATGTAAGTTACGGAACTACTGTACACATAGAAGGCAAAAATATCCTAGAAGAAATGTTACACTTTAAACATTACAAGACAAATGTTACACTTAAAATTAAACTTGCGCACAGCAGCGATACGTTTTTCCAGACAAATATGTATCTTTACAACCGTTACATCGAAATCTTGCAATACTATCTCTCAAAAAGTATCCGTAACAGCAACACTCAGATAACCCTAATAGATCTTTATAGCGGAGTAGGATTTCTCTCAATTCCACTTATAAAAATTTTTGACAAACACATTAAAAATGCCGTATCGGTAGAAGAAATAACTGAGTCTACAAAATTTGCCCAACATAACCTAAAACAGAATAATATATCTAACAGTATTGTACTTACAGAAAGGGTAGATAACGTAGTAGAGCAAGTCTTTAGCCAATATGGAAACCTCAAAGAGACTTTACCTATAGTAATAGTTGACCCAAGTAGAGCAGGGCTAGGTAAAAAAGTGTTAAAGGCCTTAACAAAATTTAAACCCTACAAACTTATATATGTCTCCTGTAACATAATACAATTTGCAGATGAGTACAAAAGAGTGTTGCAAAAATACTACACCATAGAAGATGCCCTATATCTTGATAACTTTCCACAAACCCCGTATTTTGAAAGTTTCTTTTTACTAAATCCTATATAAACCTAAAGATGTAATATGGCTTATAATCCTATATGCATGTTCAGATACCAAATGAATATCTAACCCAATTTGTTAACATAACCTCAAAAGTAATTAAACCTAATATTAATATCCCTTTACTTAGAAATATATTGCTTGACATACAAAAAGATAAAATATATGTGGTTGGTACTGATCTTGAAATTCAGGTTAGAGCCTACTTTGAAACTCAAAATGAAAAAGAAACAAAAATAACGGTGCATTCGCCAACTTTCTCACAATACATCAATTCTCTTGATTCTCAAGAGCTTCTTGATCTTGAAATAAAGGAACACAAATTGATAATAAAGCACAACAATTCTAAAACACAATTTATTATAAAACCTGCAACAGAATATCCTCTTTTAACAGCACAACAAACCAAAAAGGTGGTGTCTATCAGAAAAGACTCTCTTATACAAGCCTTAGAAAAAACATTGTTTTGTGCCAGCAAAGACGAACTTCGCCCAATATTGACCGGAGTACACTTTAACATCTCTAAAGAGACCCTTGAGACCGTATCAACAGACACCTATCGTCTCTCTTATACAAAAACTCCACTAGAAAACAAACCGAAAGAGCCCATAAACTTTACAGCTCCAGCAAGAAGCTTACAGCATTTACTACGAATACTACAAAATACAGCCTTAGAAGAATTTATAGACACAGATACAGTCTCCATCTTAGTAGGCACTACAAACGGAGATGAAGAATCATCTTTGGTAATATTTAACTACGGGCCAGTAGAGATAACCATCCGCCTTATTGACGGCGAGTTTCCAAATTATAAAGAAATCATTCCTCAAGAGTTTGAATACGAATATAAAATAACAACCGAAGAATTTAATACCAAACTTAGCAGAGTAGGGATTTTTGCTCAATCATCTATAAGTCAGCGCGTTATTATGCGATTTTCTAAAGACAATCTTACCTTAGAGGCTGAAGCTCAAGAAACTGGTAAAGCCGAGGAAAACCTAAAAATATCAACAATCAAAGCCCCTGAGAATTCTCAGCTTACCATGGGTTTTCAGTATAGATTTATAAAAGAAATCGTACCGTTTTTTAAAGAAACATTTATCTTTAAAACAAAAGGAGAGATTTCCCCAGCGGTTTTAATGTCTAAAGGAGACAGTACGTTTATACACGTTGTTATGCCGCTTAAACTGTAAACTATAACATAAGCACCGTGCTCCAAAAGTTACTAAACAGAGTGCTCAAATTAAACGGTATAAAACAGCTCCCACTCAGACCATCTCTAAAATCGTTTGATAAGTCTTCTCTTACGTACATTTTTTATTTTTCTGCAGGTAGTTGGTTTGCATCGTTATGTGCCCTTATCTACAAGACTATTTTAATATTTGTTATTAATCCTTCAGGATACGTAATCTTACTACGCGGGCTATATAACTATAGAATGTACAGTTACAGCATATTAGACTACAAATCTTATTTTTATTTTCTTGTTGTTTGGGTATTGATCAACATGGTTACGGGAATCCTTTTATTAAAGTCAGGTAAAAATACAGCGATAATCAATTTCTTTTTAACCATTTTCTTATTATTTATAAATTTGCCGATAATTATTGATTAATCGTGTAAACTTGTGAATTTCATTGCATCGTAAATACCGCCCTCCTAAAAAAATACTCGCATTTAATGTTGTAAAGTTATACACGTTTGTCCACACACGCCTATATGTTATACACACTACTAACACCCAACCTCCACCTGTACTAAGATATTCTTTCAGACGTTGTTACCGTGCTGACACGTCAACAGTGGAAAACGTATTACTTTCTACTATTTAATCTACTATTATATAATTCTATCAATATTAGAATCCAGCGTGCTTGGATAGTATCGTTCTGATACAATTGGATATGTTGTTAAAACAAGATAAAAACCCTATTAAAGACCTCTTTACAATAAATCTACAAGATTGTCTTTATTTTTTGGCACACAAACAATCCTTAATACCGTATTTAATAAACAATTCAATCACTTTAATTAACACTGTCTTAACAGACAGAATCACTCAAAAAAAAGAAGTCTTTTATAGCCTAAAAGCAACGATTCTTGATAAACTTGGTACATACGAAAGCCACGATGTTTATTTTATTTCAAGCAAATATATTCTTAGCAGGGTTTTACAGCAGCTTTTAACTAGTTCTTCTAATGAATTTGCCAGTTTAATTCTCCCTAAAGAGCTTAAGGCCATAAGTAAGTATTTTCTAAAAAATGGCCGAGTTAATCGCTTTCTTGTTCCCAATCATGTACTAACTGCATCTACCTTAGAAGACTTTGATCACATAATTACTTCTTATATACCGCTGTTTGATGGAGCTAACAGGGCTAAAGCCCTAGAACATTTGCACAACAGTTACATGTTATTTGCTGATTACTCTTTGGTCAATACCGTTAAGATCAAAACGGACTTTTTAAAGTACGCTAAACAAGAATTGGGCTTAAAGATCTTGGTATTTTTAAGAGATATACTAAGCTTATTTAATCTAGAAGCATGGCAATTTATAGATATTGCCATACTGCCTGCAAGAGTAAGCTATGTGCCTTACGCGGGATTTTTTGTATTTGTCAGAAGAGATTTAGATACAAGGTCCTTTTCGCTACTTAAGCCTGATGAGGAGCTATTCTCTCTATCTGCGTTTAGTGTTGTATTAGATAATGTTAGATCTGAGTTAATGACTATAAGAGCTATGCGTGAAAAATTGAATAGATTATTTATTAATACACTAGATGAATTTATAAATACGGATGTCACAAATCCTTTGTTGGTGCCGTTAAATATAATAAGCAGTCCGAATGATAGATTTATAACGGTGTTATCTCTCCCTGCAGAATTTGGGGATTATCTTAAGCGTAATGCTAGACACTCCCGGGTATTTATCGATGTATTTACTGTGGGTAAGAAAGATTTTAGGTTTGCATTCTCACTCGGTCTATACAATAATGAAGAAGATGTAAAAGATTTAGTGGAGTACCTTAGAACCTCGGCCCATATGCTTGGTTTAGTCTAATTTTGATACAATTGCATTAGAATGGAGTCGATAAAATCGCAGCGAGTATCTCTTAGCGCCTTACTGCGCAAGCAAAATTTCCGACTGGCGAGTATGATACTGTTTATTGGGCTTGTTTTGGGTAAGCTTGTCGGGTTAATAAGATTGCGGTTAATTCTGCATTGGGTAGGGGTTACTCCGTATCTTGATCTTTTTTTTGCCGCGAGTGCTTTTTCGGATATATGGATAAACTTACTAGTAACAGGGATTCTGTCGATGGTTCTTATTCCTTATTTGCAGCAAATTAAACTTTCTGGTAAACGTCTTGCTAAACACGCTATGGAGATTGGATTAGTGCTAACAACAATTACCGTATTTGTGGGGGTGTTTCTTACGTTGGTTGTAATATTTTCGCGTGGGTATGCTGTTGTAGTACTTCAAAGAATTGGGGTAAGTTTAGGGAGACTCTCAGTTGATATACAGCAGTATCTTCCGGTTTTTGCTAAGGTGTTGTTTGCGTCTTTTTTGTCGGCAGCTATGTGGGTATTTTCAGGTGTTTTAAATTTTTTCTTACAGGGGAAAAAACACTTTGTCACAGGAGCATTTAGTGTATTTGTATATAATGCGGCTTTTGTGGTTACTTTTATTGGTATAAAAGGGTGGGTTAAAGATCCTATTGACCATTTGCTTTTTGCTGTTTTGATGGGGGCGTTTGCCGTTGTGGTTACTACATTTTTAGGCTTTGTTGCTATTGAAAAAGTATCACTACTTGATATTTTAGAGTTAACAAGGTTAGGCAACGTTGTTAATACACTTTGGTCAGCTACTAGATTTATAAAAAGGACTGGTACTCGGTTGCATGAATTTGTCTATATTCAATTAGGGTACTTAATTACCACATTGGCGATGGCGCTTATGGGGGCAGGCGTCTTAAGTACATTTAAGTATGCGGAGACTCTTCGACTTATTGCTATGCAGGTTGCGGTATATCCCTTGTTGCAAGCTAGCTTTCCTGATATAGCTGCAGCATTTGCCGCAAAAAAGGTGGATTCAGACGATAGGGAGAGCAATAAGGATACTAAGGGTCTCTTTAATAGAATAATAAAGGTAGCAATAGTAATCTTGCTGATAAACGCAGTGTATGTATTAGGTACTGTTATTGTCGGCAGGTTAGCAATTAGGGTATTATTTGACGGGGGGTTAACAGATTTTGTACTTGATGGTATCTACAAGTTTATGTTTTCTGGGGCGGTTTTATTGCTTGCACAGAGTGTTTGGGCTTATCTAAAACGTATAATGTATGCAGCGGATTTAAGTAGCCAATTGCCTAAGATTGAGGCGGTAATGGTTGCTGTACGCTTAGGGGTGTTTATACTGTTACTAAAGGTGGGTATAACTGGTTTAAGAGGAGGTATGTTATATATTGTGGGTATTAGCCTTATTTACTTGGTATTGGGGATTTATGCTGGTGTTAAAGTGTCTAAACGTGCATTTAGGATAGAGTAAGGTGGTGGTAGTAGTTTGCAGATACAGGTGCCTGCAGGTTGTTTGTTGGTTATATGGGCGTGGGGCAAAACGTGTGTTACTTTTTGTAGCCCACGTAATATCCGTACGTTTCCAATAACACGTTTGGATTGAAATTTTAAAGTATTGGACTGTTGCCCCACGCCCATACGTGTTTTGGTATAATTGCCACAATGAGGTTGCTAATACAGGGGGGGACCCTTGCTCAAATAACTCCCAAGTATCAGTTTAGTACTATAGCGGATGTGGTAAACGCCTTTTTACCGGTTGTTTATGGTTTAGGAGGCATAATAGCCGCAGCCTTTATTATATGGGCTGGAGTAGATTGGATAATCTCAGGAGGAGACACAAACAAAATTGGTAAAGCAAGGGAGAAGCTTGTAGCCGCAATCGTAGGGCTGGTTATTATGCTACTTGCTTTTGCTGTAAAAAACTTTTTTGAACGTGTAGTTAGTTAATATAACTGCTAAATTACGGATTAAAATGCTAGTAAAGCTGTTAACAGATGCCGCAGATGCATTGGGTACGATTGTACCACCGTCAGGAGTTCCTAATGACCCGGGGAAGCTTGACGCCCTAATATCTAAAGGCCTTACATTGTTTGGCACAATAGCAATTGTTTTAGCTGTTGCGTTTATAATCTACGCTGGCTTTTTATATGTAACTTCGGGGGGTGATACTGGTCAACTTGAGAAGGCGCAAAGAACCTTGATTTGGGCTCTGGTTGGAATTGTAGTAGTCGTCGCTGCTGCGAATTTAGTCCTTTGGGTTGCAGGTGCCTTAGGTTTTAAAGTGCCAGAGAGCATTATCGGGGGGTAATTTGAGTACAAAAGGAGGAAGGGGGTTGTCTGGAGGTGGAACGGGGACCGAAGGAGGTGGTGATCTCCCTGGTTAATTGTTGTGTGCTAATCTATCAACAACTTGTGCCCATTTTCTATTTCTTCTGTGCCATTTAATAGTAAGTACAATGCCGTTTTGAAGGAGTCTTTGTTGTAATTTTGTAAATTCTTTGTGAAGTGGCTTAATATGTGGCTGTTTTACTTTGTACTTGCCGGTAAGCCAGTTTACAATAAGTTGACTGTCAGAATAAAGGTGTACATTAATTTGTGTGTTTTTTGTTAGGTTATAACGGCTTTTAAGTGTAGGTAGTTCCTTTAAAAATCGTTTTAGGGCACGTATTACACACTCAAGTTCTGCTTGGGGTATTTTCATAGTACCAAGGTGTCGGCTTTGGTGAATTAGTATGTTTTGGTTTGTATCAAGTATTACATAACCACAACGGGCCTCTCCTGTACCAGAGTGTCCTTTAATGTGGGCGTTTTTAATACTGACGCCGGCGTCAGTGATTATGTAAAAATGCGGAGTTGTGTGGTTAGTATTTTGTCTATTTTCCCTTATTGATTCTTGACTGTGAGTGGCGTAAGTTGTTATATTGGCCACCACGTGGCTGGTACCAGCCGTCGGGTTTGTAGTTTGTGGTGTGGCTTTGGTAGTACCTTTGTGGGCTAGGTTGTTACCGTTATTTAGCGCATTTTCTGATTCGATTGTGTTAGCCGCATTACTATAATTATCTCTAGAAATGTTAACAAAATCCTTGGTTGGATATGTACCGGTTTCTCGTAGGTTTTGCATAAATTTTAAGTACCACCATACATTATGAATACTAGCTAAGGTATATCCCACGGGGTTTTTGGTTTTTAATAAGAATCTAATATACCCCCGGGGGTATGCATTTTGGCATACAGGACAATCGCAAGTTGGGTCAATAGGAGAAGTATCGTATTTATAATTTTGAGTTTTAATATGAAGTACATCATAAGTTTCCCCTTTTGGTTCTCCCGTCCCTTTAGTAACGTAAAGTAAACCGTGCCTTGCATTACGGGTTGGAATTACACAATCAAACAATAGGTAGCCCATTTTAGTAAGAATATAAATATCATCAGGTGTACCAAGCCCCATAGCGTAGGGTATTGCATCAGGCGGAATAATTTTTAAAAAATGTTCTAAAAGTGTCACATTTAGCTGTCTAGTTTCGTTTATATTAATAAGTGG
>WFZN01000052.1 GCA_015489555.1 Candidatus Dojkabacteria bacterium
ACAATCCACGCCTTAAAGCATACCTACTTCTTTACGCAAGCTATATAAACAATATAGTAGAATTTAAAACCATTTTCGATAAACGTTTCTACATAGTAATAAAACACCATGAACAGCCATACAAGGCAAGCTTGCCATCTCACATAAAACGTACCATACTTGAAGCTGTTGAAAACCGCCTTGCCCCTAAAGTTGCCACCATACGTACGCATTTCAAACAGATGGGCCTGGACTCAAAAGTACTAAAAACCGACGAGGCAGCTAAGCTCTTTTATAAAATCTATAACCCAAACACAAAATCTATTAAATTTAGTGATAATACTAAAGTTAACCTGTAGTGAAAATGCTTAGGCTCTTTAATAAAAAAAACACAAAGTCACCTAACGAACAAGCCCAAAGCCATGTTTTATCAAACCATAAAACCACTACCTTGCATAAACCTTTGCCTAAACAGACTTCAAATCCACCTAAAATAAAATATTTAACTCTAAAAGATATACTTGCCCCTTCTTACATAGAAATTGACTTTAGAGACGTAATAACAAACGACACAATAAACCGCACATTCTACATAACGGGCTATCCTAGAACAGTAACGCCAGGTTTTATAGATCCACTGGTTAACATGGAAGAAGAGGGTGGGATTAGTATATTTATATATCCTACAAACATTGACGAAATATTAGATATATTACGCAATAAAATTGCAGAACTTGAAGCAAGCTTAATGATTCAGATGCAAAAAGGAAAAGTCTTAGACCCAAAAGAAAAAGTAAAACTTGAAGATGCTCAAAAGTTAATTGACAGCATAGCGGCCGGCAATGAACGTTTTTTTAAAGTGGGTCTTTATATACGTATTCAGGCTAACTCACAAAAAGAGATGAAACACAAAAGCATTGTACTTAGATCACTGCTTTCGGCAATAGGGCTATCCGCAAGCTCATGCTTTTTAAGAGCAGACGCAGGTTTTCACTCTACGCTACCGAAGGCTCAGGACAGGCTAATAAAACATCATGAACTTGACACCACAACAATATCATATATGTTTCCATTTACTAGCCATCACTTGGCCCATAGTGATGGCATCCTATACGGAATAAATCTACACAGTCGTTCGTTAGTTATATTTAACCGCTTTCGTATGCCTAATGCTAATGAGGTTGTATTTGCAACCAGTGGTTCTGGGAAAAGCTATTATGTAAAGCTCCAAATCCTAAGATACATGTTACTTGGAGTACAAACCTTTGTAATTGACCCCGAACACGAGTACTCTCGTATGGCAGAAGTAATTGGGGGCTCTTATATAAACTTTTCTCAAACATCAAAACACAAAATAAACCCGTTTCAATTTTTTAGCGATCCTTCCAAATCGCCAAACCAGAACCTGCTTCAAGACAAAATAGTTAGCCTTCACACTTTTTTCTCAGTTTTATTTAAACGCAAACTTAATGCCTTTGAAACCGCTATACTCGATAAAGCCCTATTTTTAACCTACAAAGAAAAGGGAATAACACACGAACCTTCCACATGGACCAAAGAACCCCCACTTATGGAAGACCTATACAAGATACTAAAAGGCATGCCTGAGAAAGAAGCCCAAGGGCTAGCCGAAAGGCTATTACCGTACGTAGTTGGTAGCTCTGCAGGAGTATTTAACCAACCCACCACAATAGACATAAATAACCAACTTATGGTCTTTAATGTACGCGAACTTAGAGATGAGCTTAGGCCAATAGCGATGTACCTTATCCTTGACTATTTATGGACGCGTATTAAAGAAGACAAACGCAAAAAATTACTAGTAATTGATGAAGCTTGGAACCTAATGCAATATGAAGATTCCGCTAAATTCTTATTTGGGATAGCCAAAAGAGCTAGAAAATATAACCTAGGACTTACTACCATAAGCCAGGATGTAGACGAATTTATCAATTCAAAGTACGGGAAAGCAGTAATTACTAATGCAAGCATGAAGATGTTACTAAAACAAGATTCATCAGCGCTAAAACAACTTGCAGAACTTTTTAATCTCACAATAGGTGAGCGCGATTTTTTGCTTAACGCTCCAATAGGGGAAGGCCTATTTTTTGCCGGGAGATACCACCTTGGTATAAAGGTTGTATCTTCGAGGCTAGAACACCAACTTATAACATCTAAACCCGACGAGATTATAAAGATTCAAAAAAATGTGCTAACCCATCTTACGCGCGAAAAGATAGAGTATTATTCACAACCATACGTTAGTAGTTAGTTCCCTTAGGTACCATCACTCCCGTTTTTGAAGTTCGCGGTTCTATACTTTCTTGAACGAAACAACCATATGTGACCCCAACATACATAAACCTACCATTACCTTGGGACCCACGCCACAAAGATCAAAGGAAACAATGGGCAATCAAAACACGGAATTTCTCTTAAACGGGTTGCCCCAATATACAGGAATTTTAGCCACTTTATGAATACGCAACCTAAATTCTACTATAAATTCCTTTATTTTTGCCCAAAATCCTACATCCTCTTGTAAGACAGTAGAATTTTTGTTATTAGCTGATTGTACAAGCCTCCCCACATTACTGCCTGTTACAGAAAGGCTGTCACTTATCACCTTATTAAGAGGTGGCACTTGTTGATTTAAGTCATTCTTGCTCATAAGAACACTACTCTAAGATTAACCATCTACGGAGGGGGTGGGATTCGAACCCACGGTACCCACAAGGGGTACACTCGCTCTCCAGGCGAGCCCGTTCGTCCACTCCGGCACCCCTCCCTACGTAAACTAATCCCTAGTGGTATTATAAGACCCCCCAAAGTATATCAACAAAAATAACTAGTAACATTGTTAAACTTAACAAACCTACAAAAGGCACTCTCGACTGCCTCTTGATTAATCCCCAAACGATAGTTCCTATTAATCCGGAAATAAACAAAGCCAGACTACCCCGCATAGGAGATAACAACAGCACAGCAACCACCAAGAGTAGGTCAGCAGCAGCTATCTTTCTAAAAACACCCTTTTGGGGGTCAACGAAGAAAAAAACAATCAACGCACCGACCAATGCCGTTACCACTCCAAGATACAAAAATCTTACAAAGGGTAAAAGTGCAAATAGCATTATTAGGAAACCCTCAGGCCAAAGCAAATTTACTACCAATAATGAAAAAAACACTACAGAATACAGCCAATAGTTGACTCTATACTCCTTTGTATCGGTTTGAAACATCCAAAAAGCAGCAACCAACATAATACCCAAAATAAGAAACTGCCAGATCCGTACAGCCACGAAATGCATAATCATTCTAGATTATACTTGGATTGCTAAATCATATATAATACTATAGTTGCTAAGGGCGGGTAGCTCAACTGGTTAGAGCGTCCGGGTTACATCCGGTAGGTTGGGGGTTCGAGTCCCTCCCCGCCCACCAAATCCAAATTTTCATAGCCTTGTTTTTAGTCACCAGCGTATATGATTAGATCATCCCCATAACAGCTCGAGGCTACACATAATACATTCAATGGATCTGGGCTACTGTTTTTGAACTGTATCTTGCTTATCTTTTAACCTTAAACTAAACATTAAATCTTTTATAAGCTTTCTAATAAGTGCAGTGCGTGTTGAATTTGTATTACGTGCTATCTTTTCTAGAAAACTTTTCTCTAAAGGAGTCAATTTGATATGAATCTCTTTACTGTTTGCCTCAGATAAATATATCTGGATAAAGTTTTTAATATGCTCATATAGCTCTAGTTGATTACGGTACTCTCCAATTACAAGATACGGATCCAAAATACCGTGTGTAAAAGAGGTTCTAAAAGTATGGTGACTCCCCTCCTTCATCAACAGTAAAACCGGTATTCTCTTGCTCAAAGCGATACCTGCAAGGTACCCTGTACTAAATGCCGAGGTCGTGTTTTCAAAAATGCACACGTCAGAGTCCATCATGGCTTCGTACATCTGACTGTAAATCAAACGCCACTCGGGCACACTAAGTCTGGTCTGACCTTTACGCAAACGATTATCTGTGGTCTGTACTACATCCCATGTTAAAACACCACCTTGTTGCTTTATAAAATTGATAATATCAACGTAAAAAGTTCTTCGTTTGCGATATTCCTTTAAAGAACCAGTAAAAAACACCTTTAACATAACGTATTATACCGTATTTTACGGCTAATATGCGTACCACCATACAACATGGGGGCTAAGTGTAAACAACATACCAAGCTCTATTGCTCGCGCTGTAACATTATCAGCCGCATTGTACTGACACATCCTGTTACTTGAGCACCTATCATACCCAGTCCATGTTGTAGCTGGTAAAGTACAAACACAGGTTTGACTACAGATAGGAGAGACGGTAATTCTAATGGTTACATCGTCTATTCTCTCTATGTTCGAAAACCCGTAAAATATCGGAGGTTTTTCAAACAGCTGTTCTAAGGCGTTATTATTTGTAAATCGTACAACTATTGAATAAACATCACCTTTACTGTGCTGCTTGATCCTTTTAAATTTTTGCGTTACATGCTTTCGTAATAAAGACAACCCTAAATATTTCTGATCCTTAATAACCTCAGCCCTTTTTACTATACTTGGAAGCACCGACTCTGTATACTTCCCAGGACACTGCGTATAAGGGACTTTTATAAAGTTGTTTTTCTCCCAATCCCATTTAAATAGTGCCTTATGCCCAAGGACCGTAGTTTTAAAATTGACAAAATCCCTAAGATCAATATCTTTGCTGTAATTTATATCAAATCCATAGAAAGCGGATAAGTAGGCTATCAAATTGGATAATGACTCCTGCTGAGCCTTAGTAGGATATCTCTTCTCAAAATTACCAATAAGTGCAACCCCGATTGATGTTAAATTTGCACTTGTAAAAGAATGATACCCCAAAGCGCTAGGGCCTCCGATCTTTCCCTCAAAGATTGCGCCGTTTTTATCTATTAGAAAATTGTAACCAATATCACCCCAACCCTTAAGATCTGATTCTACAAGTATATAGTCATTTGGTCCAACTTTAACCCTTTTTTTAAAGATACGCTTGTAGGCATGCAACTTGTATACTTCTTGCACTGCTTGGTTTGACACCCCTTCTGTAACAGTGTGGTGAATAATTATACGTTGCTTAACAGTATAAGTTGGGGTAAAACGGCATCCATTGAGGTATTTTAGCCTCTCAATAGAGTTTATTTCCAGCCTGGGTTGATATGGGTCCCACCTAGAAGCTTCTTTTCCCCATTCTGACCTTGATACAACCTTAAGCGGAGCAAATTTTATGCCTGATGAAAAATCTAGATTGTACGCATATTGCGTGTAAGGGGGGTTCTCACTATACACGTACTGTTTCCCCTTAAAAAGTACCTGATCAAAGGATATTCTTTTAAAACCACTGTAAACGTGCCAAAGTGTAAACACCCACCAAAATTGAAACATCTCTTAACGACTAAGTTTAGCTTGTATCTCCTGCTCAATTGCATTGATTTCTGTCTGTTTTAAGGAGAGATATTCGCGGGCCGGCCTTAGAAATTCAATTAGGTGCTCAGCAAAAGCACTTTTAACATCCGCGGGATGCACTGCCCCATTCTCATAGATCTCTTTAAATTCTTCCCACGTTTTTATTTCTAAGTTCCCACCGTATTTAGCTGGTCGCTCTATATAAAAAGTTTTACCAAGATCAAATATAAACATTTTAATCCACTCAGCAACTGGGTTATAGGTTAAATCACTCATAGGGCAAAATGCCTTTTGAAGTTTTTGTCTAATCTGATCCGGGGTATCAGTTATAAAAATTGCCCCCTCGGGTTTTGATTTACTCATCTTCATGTCACCACTCTTTATAAGTTGCTTTGCTTCTTCAGAAGTAATGGGCCACTTAGGAGGTGGTAACAAACTTGGTACTAACTTATGATGAAGTGCGACTGGTTTTACAATCTCTCCTTTGTCATTTTTAATTGGAGCTATGGTTATCTTCTTAGCAACTTGACGGGCTACAACATGAGCTTTACGTTGATCCATACCTGCATGGGCAATGTGTACCCCCTGTATAAAAATATCTGCTACCTGCATTGGAGGATAGCAAAGTTGAGCAAAGTTTACGTTTTCTCCCTCTTTTCTGCCCATTATAGAAATGCTCCTTAAAATGCGTGCCAAGGTTGTATGTTGCCCAACTTCCATAAACACCGCCCAGTAATCTGGGTTCTCTTTATATAGATCGTGACCCAATACAAAATTTATCTTTTTTTCATCTGCTCCTGCAACTTTAGCTGCTGCAATCATTATTTCTTTTACATACTCTAATGCTACTTTACGTATAAATTTGATATCTCCCCCAAGCTTTTTGTTGATCCAACTGTGCCAATCTGCCAAAAATATTGTTGTATTAACTCCTTTTTCCTGAAGCCACTTTACAATAAACATAGTAACCACCCCACTACCAAGGTGAAAACGCCCAGAGATTTCAAAACCAATATAGTGGTTGGGATTTTTAACCTGGTTAAATAATTGATTAAACTCTTGTTCGGTTAATACTTCCTCTATAAACGGATGCATTATGTATTATAGAACAAGTGATACACAATCAATGCTATACTCGTACACTAACATTTTAAATCTAACAGACGATGATTGACTTTACAAACTATAATTTTAGCTGCGCAAAGCGCTTTTTAAAGTACGTTAGATTTGACACCCAGTCTGATCCCGATTCACATACTATTCCAAGTACTGCAAAGCAGAAGAAACTTGCAAAAGAACTCGTTAAAGAGCTAAAAAGACTTGGGTTAAAAGATGCCTATATGGACAAATACGGTTATGTGTACGCAACCCTACCTTCTAATGTAGATTACGCGGTACCCGTTATTGGGCTTATCGCCCATATGGATACAGCCCCTACGGTATCTGGTGCTAATGTAAATCCCCAGATTCATAGAAACTACCAAGGAGGCGACATAGAGCTTAAAAACGGTAAAAAAATAACAGTTGCGGAAAATCCTGTACTTAACGAAATGATCGGTCACGACATAATAACAACTGACGGCACTACTTTACTTGGCGCAGACGATAAAGCAGGAATTGCCGAAATAATGGACGCCTTACAATTTCTGGTAACCCACCCAGAAATTAAACATGGAACTATTAAAATAGCCTTTACTCCCGACGAAGAGATAGGCAGAGGAACACAAAAATTTGATGTCAAAAAATTCGGGGCAAAATATGCCTATACAATTGACGGGGGACAAAAGGGTGAACTTGAATACGAAACTTTTAGTGCAGACCAAGTTACCATTACATTTAAAGGCAAAAATGTGCATCCAGGCTATGCCAAAGGCAAACTTACTAATGCTATAAAGGTTGCATCACGCTTTATAGAGCTTTTACCTAAAAACACACTTTCTCCCGAAACCACACAAGAGCGAGAAGGTTATGTACATCCTGTAAACATTAAAGGAGGGCCCGAAAATGTTACTGTTAAACTTATAATTCGTGATTTTGAAACCAAAAAACTTGAAGAATATGAGAATCTACTTAGAAAGCTTGCAAGCAAGGCTATCTCTGAATTTAAAAACGCCTCATTTGACTTTAAGGTAAAACACCAATATAGGAATATGAAAGAAGTTATCAATAACTACCCAGAGGTTGTAGAGACAGCAAGAGAAGCTCTTAAGAACGTTGGCATAGAACCTATTGAACGCCCAATTAGGGGTGGAACAGACGGAGCAAGACTAAGTTTTATGGGGCTACCAACACCGAATCTCTTTGCAGGAGGACACAATTTTCATTCTATTTATGAATTTATCTCAATTCAAGATATGCAAGATGCAGTAAAGGTTATTGTAGAACTTTGCAG
>WFZN01000053.1 GCA_015489555.1 Candidatus Dojkabacteria bacterium
ATAATACATAGGCTTTTAAGTAAGCTTCAACATTAAAGTTTTCTAAAATATGCCAAAAATCGCTACCTATTAACTGTATTGCTCCACTAGTTCTTAAATAAACAGTAATACCTGTTTTGTCTACAACTCCCCCTTTTGATTTTATTCTTTTTTCTAACCATTTGCTAATATATTTTGTATTTGCATTAACCGGTGCTGTAAATATGGTTTTATATATCCCTGCTGGTTGTAACAGTAATGTAACAAATGTTCCTAATGAATGCGCAATAATATTTATGCGTTTTTTAGCCCACTTATTTTTAACATAAACTAGTACACTTTGTAGGTCATTAACTGCTTTATGGAATGTAAACTTATAATCCTTCCCACCGCTTTCACCATAGCCAGAAAAATCAAAACGAATATTTAAAAAATTCTTATCAAAATGTTTAGACAAGTCCAAGAAGCTGGCAAAGCCTTCATTTTTATCTGTTCCAAAACCATGCACATATACATTTACTGCTTTAGCTTTAGGGTTACCAGTAATTATTGCGTCTAACTGCTCACCAAAAATGTTTGTAATTTTTAATTTCTTGACAAAACCACCGCACACATGAAATTATACTGCGAAATTAAGCCAATATAGTCAAACCATAAGAACTCGGTCAATGCTGCTTCTAGTGTTGTTAAAGCTGCGAAAACAATACAGAAAGTTTCTCTCTAAGCTTTTGAACCCGCTCTGCGACCCTCCGGGGATCAGACTGATAAGCTGCTAAATCATTTTTCACTCTTTCTATTTCTTCTTGGAGTCTTTCTTCTAACCCATATCTCGCAACCCTTGCCGTACCTCTCCGTATCTCCTCCATTAGGCTAAGAACCTTGTATACCCCCGTTACCCCCCTTCTACCTGACTTCAATGCCGTTTCATATTCTCTTAAAATAGACTCTAATTCATTCCAAGTCTCTTCCACAGCCCGAAAGGCTCGGGCAACCCGATCTCCATAGGACCCTGGTGGCCTTCTAGAACTATCTAAATGATCCATAACCCTATGTGCGCTTCTAAAAAAAGGTCCCATAAGTGTATCCAGATCGTTTATAACCCACAAGTACCACTCTTCATCGCCCTTAAGTTTCTCGCCAAGTCTTGTTACAATCCCATCTATTCCGTCTGGGGTTGCGTCATTTATTTGAATACCCTCTAATTCTTTAATTAAACTGTTGACTACTTTGCTACCCTCAGAGGGAAATTCACTTAACCTCCCCTCCAGTAAAACATTCAAACCGGCCAATGCTGCACCCACTGCCGTTTTGAAACTCCCCCGTCCGGGGATCTCCCCCCCCGGGAACAAACGTTCTCCCTGCTCTCATCACCTAAAAATTAACAAACTTAAAAGCTTGATCAAGTGGTACTCCAGTTAAGAACTTAAAGAGTACTGCAACCACAACGTATGCGGCAACGGCAACTGCAATACCTATTAGGGCATATAAAATACCCTTTTTAGCTTCGTCTACCTTATCTTGCTTACCACCAGATATAGCAAATTTAAAACCGTTCCAAATAAGCATAAAAACCGATACTACTACAACTGCTAATATAGCTACATTTAAAGAAAATCTTATAATAACTACGGGGTCACTCATTTTTAAAGTAAAACTTGGGCCCCAGTTACTGGTAGCTGTTTTTAATAACGTATTTTTTAACATGGTTTTGCCGTTTATATTTTATATTTTACATTCTATGGGCCGTGAGGGACTCGAACCCCCAACCTCCGGGTTAAAAGCCCGTTGCTCTACCAGTTGAGCTAACGGCCCAAATGTCAAAGAGATTATAACACACAAACAATCCTATACTTGTTTGACCTGATACATTTATATACTACATACCAGTAGATACAACAAAGATACAAGAACCTATCGCTGCTAGATCTCTAAAATCTTAACGGCGGTTTCGGGTCAGGTGCTGGGGGTAAATTGGAACCCTGCATATTCTTTGCACGCTGGTCAATCTCTTTTAACACTTCATCTATAGGACGAGCATATTTTTGACGCGTCATTTTTATAATGTACTCACGCACGCCTTTATATTTAGGGTAACGCTTGTCAATCTCATAATACGTACTCATGGAAAATGGCTTTGCAACCCTACCATTTATAAGCATCTTTATATAACAGGTTATATTGGGGATATTTACAAGGTCGTCTTTGCTAAATATTGGAGCAAATTCTTTTTCAAGATACTCTGCATCAGCAGCCCCCACCCTAAAAGAAGCAAGATTCCCAACATTCCCAAATATCGCGTCGCGAATTTTATCTTGCATCTGACTTATATACTGATTGGCAACAACCAAAGATAATCTGTACTTTCGTGCCTCTGAAAGAATCTTTGCAAAATCTTCAGTTGCAAAGTTTTGAAACTCATCTACATATAAAATAAAATCACGCCGCTTTTCTTCTGGAATATCTTCACGACTTAAAGCCGCCCGCAATATGGCAGGTACCAATAACAATCCTAAGAACTGGGCATTTTCAACTCCTATCAACCCCTGAGACAAATTAACTAGTAAAATCTTACCTTCATCCATAACACGCCTAATGTCAAAAGCTGACCTACTCTGCCCTATAACGGAACGCATAAAAATATTGGTAACAAACCTATCAAATTTAGAGGTAACCCACCCTAGTATTTCAGACTTATGAAACCTATCTGTTTTTGCAAGCTCACTCTTATAGTAGTTTATTACTTCAGGATCTTTTATTTTAGGCAAAAAACTGCGCGCAAAATTTTCATCATGAATCGCACGTAGCACCTCTACCAAAGTAGAATTAGGATCAACCATAACCGTTAACATTGCCATACGTACAGCACGCTCAAATCTGGGCCCTACTATACCTTGGTCGTGCGGGTCAAACATCTTTTTCATTAGCGTTAAAAAGCCGTTTATTATGTCGTGTTTTTCATGTTCATTACGATGATTTAAAATATTAAAACCTATTGGATATTTCTTATCTGCGGCGTTAAAATAGATGATATCATTTACCCTTTTGGGCGGAATGCGATCAAGAAGAAGCTCTATCAAACTACCGTGAGGATCCATTACCGCAAGCCCATGCCCTTTATATATGTCCTGCATAATCATATTTGCTAAAAAACGCGACTTTCCGGTTCCTGTTTGCCCAATTATGTACATGTGCCTACGTCTGTCTTTTATGCTGGCAAAATATACCGGGCGTTTTTGTCCACGATATATAGCGGTACCAAGCCACATAACCCCACTACTTGGTAGGTCGTGGGGCGGCGGCGAAGTCTTCGCCGCCGCCCACGCAATTCCTGGAATATCTACCAACTTATTGGGATAGTGATAAACCGTGGCAAGCTCCTCTGCGTTAAGTAACATACCTTTTTCAAATGGCACTCTCCTATATACAAAATCTTCAACAAAACTCTTAAATTCCTTACCTTCTATTTTGCGGAACTTAAAACCCTGTAACCCGGGGTTAGTAAACTGTGCAAACGCACCTGCAATTGCTTGTAACCTTCCTTCTGCTGAATGCTTATCAAGGGCAGATGCCATAGCCCGTATATAAACCTCTAACCCCACCTTAGATGCCTTACGTTTAAGATACTCCATTTGGGTGTCAGAATACTTAAACTTTACTGACTTTTGTTTCTCAGGATCAGGCCTATCAAGTTTCTTCTTCTCTTCAGTCTCTACACTCTTTAAAATACTCTTTGCCCAATCCTGCGAGGAGGGTACCACCAACACCTGTAAAGTGGCACCCTCCCCATACGCCATATTAGCAAACGCACCCGCCACTGTTGATAACGGATCATACTCCTTCTCCCACTCCTTGTAAGTTTTTATAGGATACAATTGTTTATTGTTTTGCAATAAAAATTCACCAGCAACAACGTGTGATTTTGGCAGAATGTAAACAGGCTCTTTAACCTCAAATACCTCTGCATCAGGGTAAGCACCTAGAATCTGCTTTTCTATAAACGCGGCATATTTTTTAGGAGTATAAACATAAAACCCAATATAATCTTTGTATCCTATGATTTCAAAACTAATCGGTTCTTTTGCTTTTACCCACTTCTCTAAAAACGATGGTTTTTTATAAAGCGAAGTAATGGCGCTAAACACCTGCTCCATTGCCCTTGGAGGAATCTCATTTTTAAAAGGTACCCTAACGATCATAAAAGAGTACTCCTTCATTGTTTTTTTCTTTTCATCCTCTCGCCATTGTTTTAATAAAAGATACCCCCATGCTGCCATTAACCCCATAAAAAGGGTTATTACAGAAATAACTGACACAATGTAACTTGAATCCACAGCATTTCCTGATTGCGCATATACACCTGGAATAAACCACATATTAAAGTATACATTATGTAGACAAAGCATGCAGTCACGGATATGACAAAAATGCATCAATCCCCCACTAACTAAGCCGGTACTGGCTCTGCTGGAGGTTCGGCATAAACCAAAGTCACACCAGGTCCTACAGCTTCCCTAAGCTTCTTCCATAAAGCACCCAATATTCGTTTGGCTCCACCCCAGGCTCTACCTATATAAATCCTCAATAATTTTGCTGGAGTAATATCTGGGTTATACCCTGGTCCTCCTCTAGAAACCGCCATAGCATGAGAAGGCTCCTGACTAAATGGGCTACCGCTAGGTTGCCCAACAAGAGTCCCCTCCTGAGCTTTCGCCCTGGCCTCTACAAGAGGAACTCCAGGTGCTTCCAGACGATGTCCAGCTTGTGAACCTTGTTCATACCCTCTATAAACAGGATTCCTAATCTGCTCAGCCATAGTGATTGATTATACCACATCTCCCTACCCTACAACCCTGTAATTATGTGATACTTCCAAATCTCAAGTAACCACAAAACGCTTGGCTTTGCTAGAATTTATGTAGTTACATTATACAAAAATATACCTGCAAAAATCCCTTTATAACTCCGGCAAAAGATATGTACAGGGAAATATCAACAAAACTCTTATATATCTCAATCCAGTAACGCCCTGAAAAGTGTCCAAACAAAATTGCCGGCCTAACGCCAAAGCCCAAAAACATCCAATTATAACTACAACTCCAGCCAACCTCACCCTTCCCACGGAGGGGGTGGGATTCGAACCCACGGTACCCGCAAGGGGTACAGCGGTTTTCAAGACCGCCCCGTTCGGCCGCTCCGGCACCCCTCCATATTAGTAAGTACTCTGCTACCTAAAGACAAAACCTACTCTAAAATACTAACTAATCTTACAAATTTTACCACGTTACCAAACAATGTTACAATTTAGCTATGAAACATATAAAACAATTCTTCCTTGCAATACGTAACGCTTTTTTAGGTATATTAACTGCTCCTAAAGGCGAGCTAAACCTAAAAATTATGTGGGTTGTTGGCACAATAGTGTTTATAATAGCCTTTGTATTGCCTCTTAATAACACCCAAAAAGCAATAATTGTAGGCACTATATTTACAACAATTACTTTGGAAACTCTTAATACAGCCCTTGAGAAAACCCTAGACCTTTTGCACCCTACTAAGCATCCTCAGGTAAAACTTATTAAAGATATTACAGCTGGAGCTGTACTTACATTTAGTATTGGAGCTGTTATTATTGGATTTCTTATACTTTTTCCCTATTTCTCAAAAATGTTTTAGAGGTCTCTCCAAGATGTGTTGGGGCGTGGGGCGAAACGGTGTAGGTTAAAAGGCATAAGTTACAGTCTTTTAACAGATGTATTAAGGGGTTGCATATGGTTAGGTAGCCAAAACCCGTTTCGCCCCACGCCCCTCAACCTTAGCGCCTCCCTCCAAAAACTGCTATAATAAAACAATGTCACAAAACTTACATCCTATAATAAAACAAACCTACAACGATATAAAATCCGTAAAAATACAAGGAGCCACAAACGTGGCAATTGCAACCTTTGAAACCATATTAAAATGGATAAAACAAACAGACATAATAAACTTTCAAAGATTCCTAACTGAGCTTAAACATAACCTAATTACCCTGGCCTTTGCACGCCCAAACGAGCCCCTTGCCGTAAACGGAGTACGATACGTTTTATATAACTTATCAATTCACCAAACAGAACTTGAATCCGAAAAAATATTTAAAATACGCAAACTCGTTGAAGAATCAGCTCAAGAATTTCTAGATATAATATCTAGGTCAAAGAGTGAAATAAAAAAATGGGGTACGCCGTTTATCGCGCCATATAAAATTATATTTACCCACTGCCATTCATCAACCGTAGAGTCAATTATAATTAAATCTGATCAAATAAATAAAAAAACAATAATAGCAACAGAAACCCGCCCACTTTATCAAGGCAGAATTACTGCGCGTAATTTAATTAAAAACGGGGTTGACACCATAATGATTGTAGACTCTGCGGCTGCTAGATTTATTGCCGACGACTCAATCCTACCAGTAGACGTAGTACTTATAGGGGCAGATGAGATACTCCCCACAGGAGATGCTATAAATAAAGTAGGTAGCTTTGGAATAGCCCTTAGTGCAAACGTATACAATAAACCAACATATATAGTTACCCCCTCTTTAAAACTGAACATGTATACAGATCCAACTCAAACCAGAATCGAAATTAGGTCTCCTGAAGAAATCTGGAAAACCGCCCCTAAGGGTTTAAAAATAATAAATCCTGCCTTTGAATTAATACCAAAAAAATTTATAACTGGTTTTATTACAGAGTTTGGTATTCTTGAACCTCATGAACTAAAAGCTACAGTAAAAAAACATTACCCTTGGGTTACCTATCAACTTGAACAGTGAGCTTTTGCCTTTGGGAGTACTTTTTCAAAAATTTTACACTACGCATAGTCAGGTTTCTTAACTCCTCTGCTAGCTTGTCCTCACGTTCTATTATCTCATCTGCAGAAATAATATCAAATGGAGGAACGTATTCTCCATATGTAAATTTGTCCCAAGCTCCTTGATAATCTACTATACGATATTCCAGAAAATGTCCTAAAAACAACATCATTTCACGTGCTTGCTTTAAAGAACGTACCACAACAGCTAAAAAGGGAGGATAATTAGCATTTGTCTTTATGTACAACACATAGTAACGGCCTTTTCTAGCAAACCAGAATTGTTCTAGATTATCCCAAGAATACAAATCCTCTCCTATACGTACCCCTCTTAGTTCAACTGTAAAAAGAAGCTGCCTTGGCTTTATTTTCAATACTAACCAATACAAAAAAGCAAACATAATCGTAGTAACACTTATTATCCACTGTTGTACCCATAAAAAGTACCCAGCTATTAAAAGTGCTATCCACCATACCCTTTCAAGCTCCATACCATATGCTCTTACGGGTAATTTATCCCAAACAAGGTCAGCGTACAATACCTTATTTACTTTCCAATCACGTTTTATACCAAAGTCAAAGATATGACCCTGCTTTTTCTTCCAGTCTTCTAATAATCTAGAAACCTTAGTCTGCAGTTGGTCAGCCTCAAGCTGTACAGCTTTTGATACTCCGGCTGTAGTATCTGACGTATTTTTAGGCTGTGTCATGTTAAATTATACATTAACCACCCTACTACCCTATGTCCACTATTGTATGTCTACTATCCACTAACTACTTTACTAATCAACCTTTTAGGTAATTTACCTTGTCTTTTAATAAGCTCATATGTAAATTTGATGTTTTCCCCAGTATTTGTAGATCTGGTTTCAAGCAAAATCCTATTTTGGGGAACACCAAGTTGTATGGCAACTTGTGATTAAGTAACATGCAATTCCATATTTTGGTAGCATATTCGATTATCTTCTTTGAAGACATCATAGCAAATCGTCTAATCTAATAATTTAGAAAACAAAAAAGTTACAAAAAACAAAAAAACCACGATCCATATTAATATTAACCTATTACTGATTAATCGAACCCTTGGCTTTTTAATATTAACTACAGCTTCAATAAACAACATAACAACACTTACAAAAGACGTAGCACTGATTGACATTATTACCACAACTGTAACAATACGCAAAATAACTATCTGACCTGTTGAATTAAATGGCCTCATTTGACCTACAACTATCAAATAGTACAACGTCCACATGGCTAACAAGGTACCTGCAAATAAAATGAGAATCTTACGCTTATTTAATCTTAAATACACGAGCATTAGCTGAAGGCTGTTACCGATTCGGGCTTTAACCATACTCTTACGTAAATAACAGATAAGTTACAACCCCTGCAAGTACACTCAAAAATACATAGCCTAAAATCGCCAAACCCGCATACTTTCTTAAAACCTTATCTTTTGCTAACGTTAATACATAGATTAGTTTTGCAATAAAATTTACAAGGTTTATCAATGTAATACCCCAAATAGCAAGCTTAATTGTGAAAATCCCGCCTTCTACTAGCTCCCCTACAGTTAAAATTGCCATATCTACCCCTAAAAATCCTAACAAAGGAACTGTCAACAACACAGCTTTTTGACCTAACAGATTAAACACTATACGAACCAAAAATGATATTACTACATACATCATTGCAAATTCGAAAGCCACGCCAAGATTCAATATGTTCGTATTTAATTCTAACTTTAACGAATTGTTAGTACTGGATTCTCTCAAATCCGTAGTAGGCATAAACCATCTTTTAAAAATCATCCACAGTATACTCCCCCCAACAAACAATATAGCCATATAAACAAATAATGCAAAAGCCACCGAAGAAGCGATGGGAACCACCACAAAAAGTACGCTCACAAAACTTGGCAACTGAGCGAGGATAACCGCCAAGATAACAGGTGCTACTGTCTTAGATATCCTCATTGTTACCAAAGAAACAGTAGTTGCGGTTGATGACAAAGCCCCCCCAACAACAGCCTCAAGATATAAAGTTTTTAATCCCCTTACAAACTTTGAAAAAAGATACGTAAATAGGTTAAAACCTGTAACCAGGGCAATAATAAAAGCGACCTTAAACGGATTTAAAAACTTAACTTCTAGAATTTTAAGTAAAAATTCTGGCATATTTGATACACCCGAATTTGCCCCCAACATTCTCCAAATATCAAATATCGAGTAAATCTTATCTGGCAAAAGGGGTAGTAATAAAACCACAAACAATAAATAAAACAACATGCGCTTTAAATCATCTTCATCAAGTTTAAATGCAAGCTTCTTAAAACCTCTCTTAAGTGTCATTATCGTGACAACAACTAATGATACCGCGATAATCTGCGATGTTCCCAACGTCTTTAAGGCATATAAAAACCCCAACAAAAACGTAATGAGCGCACTAAGCTCCATACTTAGGCTACGAGCCTTACGGTGTATTAAGTGGTCAAAATAATAAATCCCGACTAAAATCGATAGCATAAACATAAACATTATTACAAAAAGCTTTGCCACAGTGTATACGTATCCGTTAAGATACCCTAAAACTGCAAGAAACATAAACGTACGAATCCCTCCAAGCATTAACTTGCCCCTTTTAGCATGAGTAACCTCATTACGTAAGCCTATTAGCCCGCCAAGAAGTATAAGAAGAACAATATCTTTTACAAACGAATCTACATACAACATAATATTATTATGCCTTAGTTTCTGTCTTTTTAGCCCTTTTGATCTTTACTGACCTATTTTTTATGGTTTGTTTATCTATATACTTTAAAATGTTCCTAAAAACCTTTCTGGTGCTTTCTTCTAGTTCATATTTATAAGGCGGAAATGGAACCCCCTCACGCGCAGTTACCCCCTCTAATATCCAAAATACTCGCTCACTCATACCA
>WFZN01000054.1 GCA_015489555.1 Candidatus Dojkabacteria bacterium
GTAATAAATAGCCCTGCCTGCCATGCTTTCTGCAAGCTTATTTTTAATGTGCAAAGAATTTGACCCGGTTACAATAAGTTGAACATTGGGTATAACATCGTAGATTAATTTAACACATCGGCCGGGGGCACTTAGCAAATGAGCCTCATCTATAATAATTCGTATTGGTTGGGCTGTGTTTTTGGCTGTAAGCAGCCCATTACTTCCTTTATTTTGATTGTGAATATCGCTTTGTAAAGATCTTTTACTAAGAATCAGTAATTTGTATAGGCTAGAATCATAACTTTCTAGCGTATTCTTAACGGGTCTTTCGTCTACCAACAAATATTTTGCATTAGAAAATACGCGTTTAACTAACGTTGTTTTACCAACTTGCCTTGCTCCAAGTAATATTAATGCTTGTTTAAATCTTGCAAAATGATTTGTTATTAAAGTGTCTGCCTGCCGATAGGTTTTTAAGTTAAGATAATATTTTGGCATACTTAAGTATAAGGTGTGACTTTACAAAAGTCAAGATAATTATAAAGGCGGCCTTATAAAAGTCAAGAGGATTATAAAGGCATGTACTCCTACAGAATTTTTTGGAATAATTGGTCTTGTATAATCCCTTAATGCCTATAAAACTTAAACAAACCGTATTTGTTGCAATGTCAGGAGGGGTAGATAGCTCAGTTACAGCAGCTTTATTAAAAGAGAGTGGTTTTAACGTAAGGGGCGTGTATCTACAACAATGGAGCGAAACTCCAGACTGCCCTTGTAAAGAAGACATAGAATACATTGAGCAAGCAAGTAAACAACTTGGCATACCCTATGAGGTTTGGGATAAACGCAAAGAATACAAACGCTACGTAATTGATTATTTTTTAAAAGAGTACAAACAAGGCAGAACCCCAAATCCAGATGTAATGTGTAATACTACTTTTAAATTTGGTACATTTTTAAAAGAAGCTCTTGAAAAAGGGGCTGATTTTATTGCTACGGGGCATTATGCCAGAATTTCGCGAGAGAATCCGATTATATGGGATATTAACTCAAGTTTAAGTCTCGTTACTGCTATTGATCCTTTTAAAGATCAAACCTATTTTTTAGGCTATCTTAACAAGGATCAGGTTAAGCACTCTATAATGCCTATTGGTTGGTTACCTAAGAAAACAGTAAGAGAGCTGGCTAGATACTTTGGTTTAAAGGTAGCAAAACGGAAAGATTCACAGGGTATATGTTTTTTGGGTGATATTGATATGCAAACGTTTTTGTCAAAATATTTACAAATTAAAAGAGGAGACATAATAGATATAAAAACTAACCAAGAAGTAGGCACACACTTAGGGGTGTGGTTTTATACAATCGGGCAACGAAGGGGACTAGGCATAGGCGGAGCAGGTATTCCCTATTACGTTGTGGCAAAAGACACCAAGCGTAATATTTTGTATGTTGCAAAAGGCCGAGAAAATAAATACCTTTTAAAAAAACGTTTAATACTGTCAAAAGTCACGTTCGTGACAGATAAAGCTTTGGAGTATATACAAAAAAGAAATCTACAGGTTTGGGTAATGATACGGTACAGATCAGAGGCTGTAAAAAGCAAGATTATCAATCTTGAGGGTGATACTTTAATTGTTGAGTCAGTAAATAAACCATTTTGGGCACCAGCCCCGGGGCAGTTTGCAGTACTTTATAGTACAGAGGCTGTAAATTTGCGTACGATGTATAACGAGTTATTTAACCGATTACCTAAAGAGATTCTGCAAGACTTTTTGTCAAAAAAGTTGCAAGAAAAACTTACAAACATTCGAAATTCACCCGTATTAGGAGCAGGCGTAATAGAGTCAGTAAATTAATAAATGTTAGATTAAGATGAATAAATCTGTTAAACAACCATCGAAAAAACAAAAAATAACCAAAGATACCCTATTGGTAGAGCTTTTAAGTGATTCTAAAAAAATTGAACTATTAGTAAAGGCTGGAATACCATGTGTAACGTGTCCTATTGTAGGTATAGAGCAAAATTATTTAACTGTTGGGGCAATCGCAGAATTTTATGGTTTGGATATAAACAAAGTACTAAAAGTTTTAAACGAAGATGTTGATACTTTAAGTAGTGATTATAATAATATGGTAATAATTGAGCATATCCATCATTCATTTATACATATTAAAATTGACGATATTAGTTTTTTAGTAGACCCGTTTAAAATACCGCCCCTAGGGATAGCCAATAGGGTATCAAAAGCCTATCTTGTATTTACGCACCCACATTTTGATCATTATAGCCCCCAAGATATAAAACGGCTTATAAAAGATGGTATAGAAATTATCGAACTTATTGCACCAGAGAGTATGCAGAATGAGGTAGAGAAAGATTTCCCGGAACTACCGGCCCGATTTTTAGCAATTGGACAGTCAACCACACTAGAGGATGTCACATTTACCCCTGTTGCTGCGTATAATATTAATAAGGTCAATCCATCTACAGGAGAATTCTACCATCCAAAAGAAAATAATTGGGTAGGTTATGTTGTTTCGTTTGATAAGCCGTATAAGGTCTCTCTTAATGCGGCTTTAAGTTATGCTCCAGAAGATGTGTTAAACAGTATTCAAACAGTGTATATTGCAGGTGACACTGATGTAATAGAAGAGATGCAAATGTTGACCGGCAAAATCGATATTGCCTTTTTACCTGTATCAGGAACATATGTTATGACCGCAGATGAAGCAGTACAAGCAGCAAAGATTATAAAACCAAAGGCTGCGGTGCCTATTCATTATGGTGTAATAGTAGGCACCCAGGAGGATGCTAAACACTTTATTAATAAGGTAAAGCAAGTATTGTAGTAATTAGCCGTTAGATATAGTTTTGTCCTATTTATGGGCGTTTATATAAATGTTAATAAGAATGTTTGAGTAGAGGCCTAAAAGCGGTTGCTGACAATTGAAAGTACAACTTTCAGTTATCAGCGAGATGATATATAATTACACTTAATTACACTAATGACAAGCCTGTATCTTACGCGAAGCCTTGAAACTTTTATAATAGCCGATTACGTAAAAACTGCTTATCACTTGGGTAAAGAACCGAATGCTTACTTTTTTAGGAATGCTTCAGGTGTTGAGGTAGGCCTTATCATAGAGCAAAGTGGGGTAATATACGCAATTGAAATTAAGGCTGCTACTACCTTTAGACAAGAATTTCTAAAGTCGCTTGATTACATTAAGAATCTTGACAATGCTATTCGTACTTATTTGATTTATAAAGGAGATAAAGATTTTAAAATAAAAGCACATAAAGTTGTATCCGTGAAAAACATATACAAGCTGTGGGAGCAGATATTAAAAAGTGGCTAGTTTTAGTACGTGCAACAGTGCCTTATAGCCAGTATCTATGTTAATGCTATGTTAAAATCCTAAAATGGCAGGAGACCTTTTAACCCAACGCAAAGTTCGTTTAGAAAAAGTTAAAAAATTACGTGACCTTGGTTTTGATCCGTATCCTACAAAAGCCCAAAGAACGCATAGTATTAATGAAGTTCTAGAAGACTTTGATGTGTTGTCACAAAACAGACAGCAGGTTACAATAGCAGGTCGTATAATGATTATTCGAGATTTTGGAAAGATAAAATTTATAAAATTGCAAGATACTACTGGTCAGATACAAATTGTTATTAAAAAAGAAGACTTATTAGAAAGTGATCCAACCCAAAACCGACTGGGGTGGGATCTTTTAAAACTTTTAGATAGAGGTGATTTTATAGAAGTCTCAGGCACAGTTGGTACCACGAAAACCGGAGAAAAGTCAGTCTTTGCACGGTCTGTAAAAACTTTGACAAAAGCTTTGCGTCCATTACCTGAAAAATGGCATGGTATTAAAGACGAAGAAACGCGAGTTCGTAGACGTTACCTTGATATGGCAATACACCCTGAAATTCGTGAACGTATGGTAAGGCGTTCAAAATTTTGGCAAGCAGTACGTGACTTTTTAAACAGCAAAGGTTTTGTAGAGATAAATACTCCAATATTAGAACATGTACCCGGAGGCGCAGATGCAAAACCTTTTGTAACATATTATGACGCTTTAGATGAAAATTTTTATCTACGAATCTCTCACGAACTTGCATTAAAACGTTTACTTGGAGCAGGTTTTGAAAAAGTGTATGATATTGGTCATCGTTTTAGAAACGAAGGGTTTAGTCCGGAGCATTTACCAGAACATATAGCTATGGAATGGTACTGGGCATATGCTGATCATCGTGATGGTATGGCGCTTACAAAGGAGATGTTTGTATATATAGTAGAGCAGGTATACGACAGGCACACTTTTGAGGTCAGAGGTATGACAGTAAATTTTGATCCCAAGAAAGATTGGGAAGAAATAGATATGGTAGAAATTGTAAAAAATGAATTTGGAGTAGACATTTTACATGACCCTGAACAGAAATTATATGATGCTTTAAACGAAAAAACTGATATACGTTTAGATGATGGCCAAATTAACCGAAGTCGTTTGGCAGACAATCTATGGAAGGCTATACGTAGGCATATAGCAGGGCCTGTGTTTTTGGTTGGGGTACCAAAATTTTTGTCACCATTAGCAAAGGCTGATCCAGATAATCCAGAAAAAGCTTTACGTTTTCACCTTGTTGCAGCAGGGAGTGAATTAACAAACGCGTTTGCCGAGCTTAATGACCCTGTTGAGCAGCTTGAAAGATTTATAGAGCAGCAAAAACTACGTGAAGCAGGAGATGAAGAAGCCCATATGATGGATATAGATTTTGTTGAGATGCTTGAGTGGGGGATGCCACCAGCTGTTGGCTTTGGTATGAGTGAGCGAGTATTTTGGATATTAGAGGGGGTAATTGCGCGTGAGGGGGTTCCATTTCCGCCTTATAAATATGAACTAGAAGAAAGCACCAGAA
>WFZN01000055.1 GCA_015489555.1 Candidatus Dojkabacteria bacterium
GTGTAAATCTATGGCGGTAAAGACTAAAAACTATGACCCTTATAGGGCAAGCGTAAAGTTTTTCGGAAAGGAAGCCACTAATAAAAAAGATTTAGGAATAAACCCCGATAAAAAACTTAAAAAATCGTTAGATGCTATAGGAGCGGCATACACCTCCAATTACTGGGAAGTAGAAACCCAAATTTCCAAATATCACACCAAAGGCGGCCACGGTTTTGCTGCAGAAGATGCAAATACCCTTGTTGATAAGTTTTTAGGAAGAGATGCCAAAGTAATAGGAAGGGATAATACACTCAATGGTGCCGATAGAATAGTAAATGGCGAACTTATTCAAACAAAATATTACAAAACTCCTCAACAGACTATAAATTCCGCTTTTGACCCCGAAACAGGTCTATATCGCTATACAGGTCAAAAATTGGAAGTTCCCGCAGACCAATACGAAGAGTGCGTAAAACTTATGGAGCAAAAAATCCGTGAAGGAAAAGTTCCCGGTGTAAAAGACCCTACAAAAGCTAAAGAATTGGTTAAGAAAGGACATTTAACCTATAAACAGGCGGTAAATATAGCAAAAGCGGGAACTGTTGAATCGATTATTTACGATGCTGCAAACCAAGCAATAGTATGCACACACGTATTGGGTTTATCTTTTGTAACTACTTTTGCAATTGCTGTATGGAGAGGTGTAGATTTTAAAAACGCTGTAAAAGCGGCTACTGCCCAAGCCGTAAAAGTTGCGGGAGAAACATTTATTGCTGGAGTTATAACTTCCCAACTATTAAGAACTAAATTGGCTGCTAAAGGAACAGTTTTTGCAAGACACGGCGTTAAAGCTATTGCGAAAACCAAATTAGGAAAAAAAGCAATAGAACAAATAGCAAGAGCATCTTTGGGAAAATCTGTTTACGGTGCCGCTGCTGTTAATCATGTTTCAAAACTTTTGAGAACTAATGTTATTAGTGCGGCAGTTACTACAGTGATAACAACCGGTCCCGATTTTTATAAAGCTCTTATAGAGGAAAGCATCACTTGGGAACAGTTGTTTAAAAATCTCTTTGTTAATGCAGCTTCTATCGGTGGAGGTGTTGTAGGCGCGGAAGCAGGTGCTGCTTTGGGAACTGCCATTTGTCCAGGAGTTGGAACAGTTATAGGAGGTATTATTGGAGGATTGATAGGCGGAATTTTTGCTCAATCCACAGCAAAAGCTATAGCCGATGAATTTGTAGAAGATGATGTAAAAATTCTTAAAAGAATAGAACCTATACTTAAAAAAGTTTTTACTGATTTAGGAGAGGATTATTTACTTTCCGAGCAAGAATTTAAACAAGTTTTAGAGAAGTTTAAAAAAGAAGTAGAAGGCAATAAAAGTTGGTTTATCCGTATGGTTAAAAACTATAGAAAGGAAGGTTATACAGGTGCTTATCAATACGCTTATAACTATTGTTCCAAAATCTGCGATGAAATCGTAAAGAACAGAAAACACATAAGAGTTCCCGATGCGTCAGATTTGGTTTTAATTTTGGAAAAATAGTTGTTATATTAATTGCTAATGAAAGTTCTTATATCCTTTATAGGCACAGGCAATCCACCCCCCAATAAGGATAATAGAGAATACGAAACGGCTTTATATCAACTTCCTAATGGGAATATTGTAGAAAGTTCCCTCATAACGAGTGTTCTTTTCGACTATTTAAACCCCGATAAGTTAATAGTTATCGGAACCTCTAAGAGTATCTGGTCGGAACTTTCCCACATTAAAGGTTTGGGAGATATAGATAACGAAGAAGTTTATAAGAAAATTTTTGAAGAAACCTGGAGTAGAGAAGTTAGCAATGAAACCTTAAAACAGTGGGAAAACTTTTTAAAGAAAAGATTAAACAAAGAAGTTTCTTTAAATATAATTCCCATTTCCGCTACAGAGGAAATTGTTGAAATTCTTTATTCCCAAATACCGCAAAATGCGAAGGAAATTTATTTGGATATAACGCACGCCTTTAGACATTTTCCTCTAATAGCCGCCTTTAGTTTACCGGTTCTTAAATATGTTAAGAATTTCAACAAACTTTCTTTGATTTACGCAATGTTTAAAAGTAAACCTGCGGCTTCACCGGTAATATTTATGGAACTTCCAAATCAGTTAATACAGTTATTAGAAGCTGTTAGTTTAACCGAAAATACTGGTAATTTTGAAAAGTTTTCGGATATTTTGGGAGTAAATAATTTAAAAAAATTATACCTAAAGGTTGAAACCAATAGAAAAATAAGCAACAAAAAGTTTAAGAATATCATTAAC
>WFZN01000056.1 GCA_015489555.1 Candidatus Dojkabacteria bacterium
GATTTATAAATTTCTTAATACCCTCTGTACCTAGGGTGCCTTCTCCAAGGTTGGCGTGGCGGTCTTTTTTAGCTCCAAGTGGGTAAGGGGAGTCATTTATGTGTATAAGTTTTATATTTTTTATGCCAAGGGTGTTTTCTAGTTGTTCTACTATAGATTCTGTATTGTTTACAATATCGTAACCTGATGAATACATATGTTGGGTGTCAAGAGTGTATTTTATACGGGTTGGATTGTTGCTTTCTTCGCGAAGAATTTTTAATTCTTCAAAGGCGTCACCAATTATTTTGCCGGCTCCTGCGCTGGTTTCAAGAAGAATAGTAGAATCTTTTGGGGAGTTCTCTAATATCCAGTTTATGCCTTTTACTGCGCGTTCTAGGGCTTGTTTTTCAGTAGGGTAGTGTTTGGCACTTCCTGGGTGAACTACTACGCCTTTGCAAACTATAGGTACTTTATAAAGTTTTGCATAGTGATTTATGTGGTGTTGAAATTGAAGATAAGTAACGATTGATACTTTGGATAAGTGGAATTTTTGTTTGTCACTATGGGCAAGATTTACAAGATAGATTGCATGAAGATAGATCTCGCGTAAAGTGGTGTCTTTGGAGTTTTTGGCAAGTTCCTCAGCTTTTACATCATCTATTGGTTTGGTTGCCCAACGTTGTGGAGCAGTGGGGTGAATTTGTATGGCGCTAATATTTAGTTTTGTTGCAAGTTTGGGCAGATATGAAAAGCCCTTTGAGATGCTAAGGTGTGCTCCAAAGTAGCGGCTGGTCATTTTGGTAGTTTGGTTTTATGTTAGTGTGTTTTGGTTTGGTTTTGTGGGGTTGTTTTGGAGTGGTGATTGTATTGGTGTGGTTGTTTTTAGTTTGTTGGTTTGTTGGGTTAGTTTAATTTTGGTGGGGTAGGCGGCGGCGCAAACTTCGTTTGCGCCGCCGCTTTTTGGGGGCGCCGCCCTACGGGCGGCGCCCCCTTTACCCTAACATGAGTGTGTTTGATTTCCCTTCTTACTTCCACTTTATATTGCCTACTCCACCTTTTAATTTTCTTAAAACTCATTTTTATTTTAGTATGCTTTATTTTTACAATACTGGTTTTAATCGTACATGCTTTCTTTTAAGTGAGTGCGCCTTTTTAAGGTGCCTGAAAGTTTTTAAGGTGTTCTGTTTTTTAACCTTCCAAACTGTAACTTTTAAATTATACACTTTGTTTAATGTTACTGGTTATAGCGTACCTATTCGTGTGGGGATTCTTGCTGCGTTTCTTACAACGTTCTCTTTGGTTAGAACCAACAGGGGTTGGCTCCCAACCTTTATTAGTGCTAACGATTACGTTGACTATAGTTGTACCAATGATTTTAATTATGTATCCACATAAGATAGGTTTTAGAATCAAAAAAGTCCTACGTTTTCTATGGTGGCTTAGTATTGGTATTTTGGTAGTAATTTTCTCTTTTAAAAGAGTGCCTGCAGGTTGTAATAAGATTGTTAACCAAGTGGGTTTTACCTGCGCTGTGTATCTTACAAAAACCCAAGGGTACAATTATTTTTTAACAGACGAGGGAGTTTGCACTAAATACGGATATTTTAGGGCAGAATCTTTTCAAAAATATCTTATTACTCAAAAACGTGTAAAAGGCAGATACGGTTATTATCCAAAAACAAAGTTTAACAAGTCAAGTTGTAGATTGTCTTCACCTTTTGTATCTTTTTTAGACTCTATTTTTAGAGTGCGAAAAAATTTTTTAAATCAGGTTTACAGCCGTTTACAAAGAGATCTAGGAGATTATTCAGCTTCATTATTTTTAGCATTAGTTTTTGGAGTATCTACAAAATATTTAGAAGAGATAGAAGATATAGCCAAAGATAAGGGAGTATCCCATGTATTGGTTGTCTCGGGCTATAACTTAGTAATAGTACTTAATGTTTTGGGAATACTGTTAAAGTTTGTAAACAAACGAGCAAAGATAATTTTAGAGACTCTTGCTTTAGTAATGTTTTTGGTACTTACAGGTTTGCAACCTCCGATAATAAGAGCTTTTTTCTCTAAAATTGTTGAGGAAATATCAGCCTTTTTGGGGATAGAAGTTGAAAGGTCGGCAAAGGTCATAATAGCTTTGTTATTAATAACGTACTTTTTCCCTTACATAATCTTTTCAATAAGTTTTCAATTAAGTATGTGGGCGTGGATATTAGTAATGTGGGTGGTTCCCAAGGTAAAAGAGTTTGTGGTGAAGGTATTTTTTAGTTTAAAAGATTTTATAATAGAAAGCGCAACTGTTTGCTTGTTTAGATACAAAAGAACCCCTAAAGTTTTTGTTAGTAAACATACCCCTGGGGGTATACCAAGTGGCTCTTTTACCAAGGTAAAATTTGGCATAAAGTTTTTTATTGAAGAATACATATTAACAAATGCTATTGTTACATTAGGGATGATTCCGTTACTTTTTTATTATTTTAAAACAGCCAATTTAAGTGGCCTTTTTTATGGAATATTAGTATTACCGCTAATAGACATAATTACCCCAGTTGCATACTATGGGTTATTTTTACTATTTATCCCCCTTATAAAAAACATCTATCTTTTTATAGTGCAAATATTGCTGGAGCTGTTATTAGTGGTGTTGGGGGGTGAAGGGATATCGGGTTTTAGAGATTAAGAGAAGGGGTAAAATAAAGATTATGAGAAAACCTTCGTAAAAGTATAGTGACGTACAAAGGCCTGGGTTGGATACAGCCATAGGACATTCTCAGCCAGAACCGGTTACTGGTTTTAGTCATCTAGATGATATTAATACCAGAGTCGCTATTGTATCTTTTATGGAGGCATTTAGATGGGGTGATGATGTGTTAAGAATGAAGATAGAGGTTACAATAAATATGATGGAAGGATCAGTTCATAGGACAGGGGCACAAGGGGAACATAGAGTTGGCCCAGAGCGAGGTGGTCATAGGCAGGCTTTAGGTCTCAGCTCTAGGATTTTAACCGCTCATTTCCCACAGTATGCCTTATGGAGGTTTATGCAAGAGTTCAGGTGGAGTGATGTATTACATGAGGTAGGTATATGTAATGATCTTGAAGAGTTTCGCTGGGATGGGAAGAAAGCAGAAGAGAAGTATATTAGAGATATAGCGAAGCATATATTGCAAAAGGAAGGTTTAAGGTTTGAGGGGGGGGGATCCTTTGGCTGGGTTAAGGGGTGAAAGATTCAATGGGTGGTGGGTTCATTTAGGGTATAAAGCAGGTGATGAAGCAGGACAGAAGTCGTTGCATCTTGTTCAAAGGACAGAACATTACGGCAACACCATGATTACAGTATGGGCGTTGGTAGATCCAGAGAATGGATATGTAAGAGCAAGTCAGTTTTCGCATCCAGAGATTGAATTAGGGTGTGAAGATTGTTTCATTGGATTTAGATCTGAAAACATATGGATAAGTGTAGTTGATCAAAGGTTACAACGAGCTCATCTATTACCCTTACATTCATTATTAACGGGAGATAATTTTGAGGGGGTGTTTTTTCTGTTCCCACAATTGGATTTCGGTATTAAAGGAGAATATAGAGTAGAGAGTGGTAGGGCTTGGATTTGGATTTCCGCCAAAGAATATCTCGTTTATACTTTATTACATGAAATAGGCCATAGATTGCAGCATGAAGAACTTCAAGGACGTATAGGGCCTAAGGCGGGATATTTGCGGGATACTCGGAGATGGAATGTGTTCCTCGAACGGGGGGCTGAAGCTTTTGTTTTAATCATGTTAAGAAGATTAGGGGCTCGCTCGGTTGCCTCATCCGAGGTAATCAAAAATAGAATAAATAGGAACTTAAGCTATTATGATGTAGAAATGTTTAGCCTCCCGCCTCCACGGCTTAATGGAATCCCTGGGCTTTTTTTCACGCAAGGGCGACGCCGGGAGGCGCGTATGTTAGGTAGAGGTCCACTAAGAAGACTTTTAGAAATTTTGACTGTATAAGTACTTTGATGCGGTGTTAGAAAGGGCGGAAGCAGATTTAAGTTGTTTAAAAGTGTGTCGAAATAGTGGAATTTTTATAAAACGGTTTTGTTAACTTTCTTAAGGTTTACTACTGTATGCTGTTAACGTACAAAAAGGTAAGGGGGCAGTTAGTGGTGGCAGTTAGCTTAATCATAGCAGGCTTTTTCTGGTGGATTGTAGTATTGTTTTTAATATTGTTAAACGCCAGCAAAGTAAATGCGGCGTTTTATCCAAGTAAAGATATACGTGCTTGTAATGTTATACCTGCGGTCGGTGTGTTTATTGATAAGTTGCCGGATGAGAGGGGGATTACTGAGATTGTTTATAACGTTTCTGACGTTGTGGGTGAGCGGGCAAGTTTAATAGGAAATACAGTAATTACGGATTATGTTGACAAGCGTTTGGGGTATGCTAAGAGGTTGGGGCTGGCGACGTACGTCGCCAGCCCCCCGGGAGCCACCCTTAAAATCGGGGGATGGTTTTACAATTTCTCCGGAAGGCCTGTGCCAATTTATGGCGTTGATATTCCGTTTGAACTACAAGGTGAGAGTGTTTTAGACGTTGTGGACATAAACGGTGGTAGTTTGCAGAATAAAAGGATAGAGTATCTCTTTGCAACACAACGCATAGTAAGGCAGGGTCTTTTTTGGGGTATTTCTTTCCACAGATTGTTGACTAATAAAACGCTTTATACAGGAGCGGTTTTGGGAGAGCTAGTAGTAAAACAACCAGTGCAATTTGACTTACTATCTTTAACATGTAGTAAACGTATAGATGGTAAAGTTATGGCACAAGTTAGGGTTTGTCTTAAGAATGCAAGTACATCTGAGTCTTTTTCTCCGTTTGTGTCAATTGGCAATGACGTAAAAAGCTACCCACTAGTTGCGGGAGAGCGTAAATGTAAGACCTTTTCTCTGCTCCTGCATAATAAAGACGAGCTTTTAACAAAAAAGGTTACGCTTTCGGTCAATAAATTAATAACAAGGTGTTTTAGCAAGGGTGATGTTCGTGGGGATTCGCTTGATCCTCTGTCTAAAGCTGTTTTTCTTAGGCGGGGGGATTTGTCTGCTCCTCAGGGTTGGTTTGGGTATCAGCCCTCACTTGCCAGAGTGGCGGGTGAGGGCATATGCATAAGTGTTATACCCTATAAGGTTGTAAGCAGTGTTCCTGCCTGTGAGTTTTTAGGCGATGATGTAAATGTGGATTTAAGTGTTACACCCAGGTGTACAGACACGACCGGCCACGTTAGTAATGTTGCAGTAAGGTACGTAAGCAATAAACCTGTACAGCAGAGTACCCCTCTTAGCATAAAGGTCGTAGATTATCCCATAAACCACCTTGCCATAGACGGAGATAATATTCTAGTACATCCCGGGGTGATTAGGCTTGTAACCAACAGTAGCCAGGAGGTAAAAACTGTCTTTGATTGGCAGCTAACAATAAGTCCCCTAAAGGAAGAACCCTACGAAAACATACTCGCCCAAATTACTCTTAATCTTTACCATGGCGCTAATGTCGTGCGCTCCGCTAAGGTGCCTTTGTGTAAATATGTAAACTTTAATGTTCGTTCAAATTTAGAATGTAGCAGCCAGAGTTCAGGTTATTTCTTAACATTTAATATAAACATGGATTACATAGGCAGGCCATCAAGGTTAGTGTTTGAGAATGATATTTTGAGTGAGTTATTAAGCAAAGGAGGGGCTGTTCAAATCAAAGATAGCCAAGGGGCTTTTAGAAGCATCGTACCAAAACAAAATGGAAATAGCATAGAGTTTAATCTCGAGGGGCTAAACTTAGGTCAGCTTTCTATACGTTTTAGTATTCCTTTTAAAAAGGACGTGCTACTTGACTCATTACTTGATAGACTTGTACAAAGCATGGTTAGTGCCGGTGTAAAAGACGGCAATGGACGTATGATTACCAGCAAACCTGTCGGTGTTTATGATGGGAGAGGCATGGGATGTAAAACAGTTAGTACAGGTGATCTTTTGTCTGGGGGCAAGGGGGCTGGCGCAGGTAGTGGTGGCAGTAGCTCTGGGTGTAGCTTGAACAGTTGTAATTCTGGTAGCGGACAGTCTGGCAGTAGCGTAGGGCAAGGTGGTGGGAGTAATAACACGGTTACTACATCTGGCGTTGGTAGCCAATCCTTTGGATCAAATTCAAACAGTGTGGGTAGTACGGGAGGTCCTAAGAAGCGACAGAACTTCAGTCTACATACTCCTGTAGTCCATTTTGAGGGTAAAAATAGCTCTTTGCTTAGCATGTTTAGCTTGGATGATGGCCAATTTAGTGATTCTTACCTCTTGTCTCATGTAAATACGCAGGTTGATGAAAAGTTGAGCAGCCTAGCTACAGTTAGTAGTCATAAATATCAGAATGGTAGAATGTCCAGTGAGAGTTACGTTTTTTCTCCAAGGGGGATAATAAATGCCTTTGTTGCACGTTTGATAAGTTATTGGGGGGCTGTCGTGGTGGGAATTACAAGTGGGATACTGGGAGTAGCAACTGTGCGCAAGAGGTTCTAGTGTCATGTTTGAAAAAATGGGACGGAGTTGCGGTTTTTATAGGTTGTTGCGGTATAATACGTCGATTAAGTTAATTGCGTTGTTAGTATGACAGTAGAACTTTTTCCAGCCCAGCCTATGGGGGTATTACTAATTAGTTGGATACTGGTGTGGATTATTCCCGTTATAAGGTATGTAATAGGCTTAAAGCACTGGAGGACAACTTCCGTTGTTATGTTTTTATTTTCGATATACCTATTCTTGACTCGTTTTAGGCGTTGGTACATTGGCCTTGGAGTGTGGGTATACATCTTTTTATTCGGTTTTTTGTTTGGAATAGTAGCTTTTAGGTACCTCCAGTATAAACGTATGCATTTTTATGTAAAGAGTGCTTTAATAAGTCTTAGTATACTCCTTGGCAACCTTTTAGCACTTTTAGGTATACGCTTGGTGAGTGGAGTAAGCGTTATGGCAAGCAATTATGTTGCTATCTCTATAGCTTTGCTGTTTGTTGCAACGTATGAGTATCTTAGACTATATGTTAAGCGGGGGTTACTTGAAGTAATGCGACGCGCTATAGTAACGGTTGGTATTCCATTAGCAGTAGGGGCGTTAATGGTTTCTGATAAAGTATTGTTTTTTTTAGGGAAAACTTGGATATGGTGGCTAATTGCAACGGGGCTTGTACTAGTAGCCACGCTTTCCAGGTGGCGTTTTTTAACCATTACGGAGTTTTTAAGATTTCGTAGTATTGTAGAAAATGACAAAAATTAACCCTTTAAGAATTTTTAGAGAGTATTTGTATCTAAATGGATCAGTACTGGGCTTAAACAGGCGTAACCTCGATTTTATAGGTCCTTATAATCCTTTTCGCTTTAGAAAGTACGCGAACAATAAATTGCTAAGCAAACGTTTGCTGCGTAAAAACGGAATACCTGTGCCTAAAACCATAGCCGTTATTCGTAGTAAAGAAAAGCTAAATAATCTTGATTTTAGGGCTTTGCCCAAAAGTATGGTAATAAAGCCTGCTCAAGGTACACATGGTAGGGGAATTTTAGTTTTGTTTGGTAAGTCTAAGAAGAGAGAGGGCTGGATTGGAGCAGACGGTAATGTTTACACAGAACAGGATCTAAAGGAGCACATTTTAAATATTTTAACAGGGTTATACTCGCTTTCTGGTAGAAGAGACTATGCCTTTATAGAAGAGCGTATTAAGGTGCATCCAACCCTAAAACCATATTCTTATAGGGGTATACCCGATATTAGGGTTATTGTATTTAATAAGATTCCGATTATGGCGATGTTGCGGTTGCCGACGCGGCGTTCTAGGGGTACTGCTAATCTGCATGCGGGGGCTGTTTCGGTTGGTATTGATATACGTTATGGTTTGACTACAGATGGAATCATTTTAAAAGACACAGCGTTCTGGGCTGATCAGTACGAGCGTACAAATATACATCCAGATTATAAGTATCTTGAGCTTAGCGGTTTAAAGATTCCTTATTGGGATAAGATTCTAACTTACGCCGTTAAAGCTCAAAAAGCAAGTCACTTAGGGTATGTTGGGGTAGATATAACTATAGATAGAGATAGAGGGCCTCTTGTGTTGGAGATTAATACAAGACCTGGGCTTGGTATTCAGGTTGCAAATGGTGCAGGTTTGTTAGAGCGTTTGAATGCTGTTAAAAAGGTGCGATTTGCTAGTGTTGCAAGAGCGGTTGAGGTCGCTAAAGCATTGTTTGGGGGAGAAATAGAGGAAGAGGTGGAATCTATTACGGGTAAACATATAATAGGACTTATAGAGGATGTTGCTGTATATAGTCCTGCTGAGGTTTACAAAAAAGCCAAAAAGGAATATAAGAAGTCTCCAGCCAAATTGCCTAAGCCTAAAAAGGAGGTTAATGTAAAAGCTAAGATGGATACAGGGGCTTTTTATTCATCTATTGATTTACAGCTTGCCCTTGAACTTGGCTTTTACGATCTGTTACAGTTTGACAGACTCTATAGCACACGTTATTCTAGCCTGGATAAGGCAAGAGAGCAACTTACAAACTTAAGAGGGACATACCCCCAGGGGTATGGTAGTGTTGTTGGATTTAAACTGGTAAGAAGTGGAAGTGGTAATACTGTGCGGCCATTGATTAAGGTTCCAACGTTATTAGGGGACGAGATAAAAGAGATTACTTATACTGTAGCAAATAGAACTCACCTAAATTACCCAATAATAATCGGCCGGCGTGATTTAAGAGGATTTCTTATTGACCCAACGATTCGTAGGGTCACAAGGCGGGTTATTTACTAGCGGTGGGTCAGTTAGTTCTGGTTTCAAGGTTAGTATAGTATCGCACTGCTTTACTGTTGCATATTCTGGTAAGGCCTTGTTGCGCTGGGTAATGGGTTTTTATATATGTGTTGTATTCACCAGTTTTGAGTAGATTAAGACAAAAGGTTCTGTGGATTTATTATTAGACTCTAGATTTGGTTAATAGCTAATCATCAACGGGTATAACGTTTACCTGCGTTTTAATCTTCTTGTTTCTAACAATTTTCTTGTAGACTACTTTACCACGTATTTTGGCTATTATGTCGTAGTTTCTAGCAAGTTTTGTGTTAACTCCAGGTACATATTTTGTGCCAAGTTGCCTGACTATTATGCTTCCTGCGTTTACTATTTGGCCGTGATTTGCTTTTATACCGCGACGTTTACCAACAACGTTGGCTTTTTGATATACTCTTCCGCCAACACTTTTGACCTCTGACATAAGTATGATTGTATCACATCTTACTTAGTTTTGGCAGTGGGAGGTGGGGGCGAAACGCTTTGCGTTTCGCCCCCACCTCAACAACACCCGTATTGAGTGTGTCACTTGCTGGTTATATGCTACCTGCTATATGGTGCCGGGCGGGCTCGAACCGCCGACCTCGGGGTTATGAATCCCGCGCTCTAACCAGCTGAGCTACGGCACCCTTGAGTGTCGTTTTATTATATCAGAGTATAGTTTGATATAAGCTCAAGTACTTAGAATTAAACATCGAAATCGGCGGGTTGTTAGCTTCGGTTTTGTTTTAAAACATATCGGTATAGTGTTCATAGTAGGGTAAGTAGGATGGGGGTTGTTATATGTTTTTGCGAGGTAAAGTGTTGACTACGCTAGTTTGCTGATATTAGTGTTATCTTGCTGACTTTCAGTTTTGCCAGTATCTGTATAAGATGAAATCTTGGAAAGACACCATAGTAAACTTATCGCACCTGAGGATGTAAAATTACAAGATCGATGGGTAAGATACAAAAAGTACAATAACCGCAGAACACACATTATCGTTGGGTACTATCTTGTTTCTCGTTTTCTTGTTCTACAACTCTTAGATATCGTTCAATTGAGCTTAAGCGCTTTAGCCCAACTATTCGTGCGATTGTTAATGGGTCTAGTCCTTTCTTAAGCTGCATTATTATAAATGTGTTACGAATATCGTTTACTGTCGCATTTTCAATCCCCACCCTTTTCATTAGTCTTTTAAGCATTTGTCTAACATTTCGTATAGCAATAGGATTACCGGTTTTGGTTACAAACAAGTAACCTTTGTCTTGGTCCTTTGTGAGTGTCGTTCTCCTCTTTTTAATATATTTTTGTAGCAGAGTATAGAGCTTAGTTGGTATCGGCACGATTCGCGCTGGTTGAGAACCATTTTGTTCGATATAAAAATATGGTTTGTTCTTGGGGGTCATGCGTAGATCAGAAAGCTTAAGCCGGGTAAGTTCGCCCACTCTCATCCCTGTTTGCAAGAGGGTTTCAAAAACAGCGTTGAGCCTAAGATCTGTACGACTAGCTTCTCGTAGAGCCAGGTATTCAATAGGTTTTAGGTAACGTGGGGTTTCATTATTAAGGTTGGGAAGCTTTATGCCAAGCATGGGGCTTTCTAGTGGGTTTAGCTCCCCTCTTTTTTCAAGGAACCTAAAAAATGTTTTAAGGCTATTTAGTTTTCTTGCAACGGTGCGTACGGAGAATTTCTTAACTTCACTCAGATAATTTAAGTAACTAAGAATATCATCTCGGGTTATCTGGTTTATTTTGCTTTTTTTTAGAATTTCTATGGCAAATTCTACAAATTGTCTATAGTCTGTAAGATAAGCTTTTTTGGTATAGCTGTTTTTGATACTATTTTGCAGGTATTCTTTAAAAGGTGCTACTGTTTCGGTTATGTTACTGTCAACAAGTTTTGGCATGTAGTATTATATCATTATTTTACCGGTTGGCGCTTAGCAAGTTGTGCGCTATCTTGTCTTTTTACATTAATAGCCCAGATAATAAGGGGGGGGGGGAGGTCTATTTAATAGATTTTGATTTTGTTTTAATCTTTTTGTTGTACGTATTTAACTAGGGGTTGCCGTGGTTTCGTTAGCCCTTTTCGAGGGCATTTAGATGTATTCTATTGGGACTGGACTTAAATTCTACTAACCTATGGCTATCTAAAGATAGGGCTATTTAAGTAGAGAGTCTTTGTACAAGTAGTTTCTGATTAAGAGAATCCCCGTTTGGTTTCATGTACATAAATTCCATGTGTGGCTATAGGTTTGTCAACGGGTGTATTTCTTGTTAAAAATTGTAGAGCTAATATAAGTTTTTTGTGTATGACCGTCAAAAATACAGATCCGAAGTCGGCTGTAAGCAAGTTTGAGATAGGGAAGGTACGCAAGCGTACTGGTAGACTTATAAAGTATAGAAGGGAGCGTATCACAGAGGCTATTTTTAAGGCATTAATTGCTAGCAACAAAAAATCGATTGAAGATAACAAGAGGCTTGCTGAAGAGCTAGCGGTACAGGTTGAGAAACGACTGGTTAAGATATTTAAAGGCCTTGACAGATATCCATCAGTTGAAGATATTCAAGACATTGTTGAGGCTGTTTTATTAGAGAATAAGTTGTTTAAGGTGGTACAAAACTATGTAGAATACCGTCAAGTTAGACGTTTTATAAGAGAAGAAAAGAAAAGTATTTTAAATAAGTCTATATTAAGCTCAATTGAAAAAAAGTTTAGTTTAACAGCTATACAGGTATTAGCCTCCCGTTATCTTATAAGAGATTCAGAGGGAAAAATTATTGAAGACCTTGAACACCTATTTGGACGAGCCGCAGTAGTTGGAGTGTTACCAGAGCTTGTTTTTGATAAAAAGGTTAGTAAACGTCCAAGAGGAAAAAGGTATGAGGTGTTTGGTAGCAGGCCAGCAGGTATTTTTGATTTTAAAGAGGAGCATAGCGATAGGCAGGTTAAGGAGTTTGTAAGTAAGATAGAGCCAAAACTCAAACAGGTTCCAGAAAAGATAGAGGATACCCATACCGGGTATCGTATCGGTAAGTATCCATTAATGTATGGTCACCTGCATCGGTTAGCAGCATTGTACGATGAAGCAAAGTTGGCAGGATGGGTAAAGATCAGTTTTAATAAATTACTTGACTTGTTGTCTGAAGGTTATTTTGATAAGTACGAAAAGCTTGTAGATGAGTACTACAATATGATGATAAATCAAGAATTTTTGCCAAATTCTCCCACGCTTATGAATGCTGGGTACCGTCTTGGGCAGCTTTCAGCATGTTTTGTGCTAGACATGGAGGATGATCTGTTGTCCATACTAACGACAAATACTCATGTCGGAATAATATTTCAAAGTGGAGGAGGGGTTGGTATTAACTACGGTAAATTACGCCCTGAAGGCGATATCGTAGCTTCTACTAGTGGAGTCGCATCGGGGCCATTAAGCTTTATGGAGATTGTTAACACAACCACAGAGGTTATTAAACAGGGAGGAAAACGTAGAGGAGCCAACATGGGTGTACTGGATGTATATCATCCTGATATAGAAAAATTTATTGTTGCAAAGGAGGATCTAAACAGGTTCACTAATTTCAATATAAGCGTAGGGTTCTGGGAGATATTTTGGGACTCCCTAATTCAAAAAAGTAGAATGCCGCTTATAAACCCGCGTACCAAAGAAAGAGTGCGCGAGCTAGATCCAGCTGATTTTATTAATAGATTAGCAATAAGCGCGCATAAAAGTGCTGAGCCTGGGGTGATATTTTTTGACAAAATAAACAAATATAATGTGTTAAAGGATGTGCTTGGTAATGTAAGGGCTACTAATCCGTGTGGTGAACAGCCGTTGTATGCCTATGAGTCATGTAATTTAGGGTCCATAAATCTTGCATCATGTGTTAGACAAGATAAAGAAGGCAACCTTGTATTCAACTGGCGAAAATACAAGAAATTAATAAGACTTGCTACAAGATATCTTGACAATATTATTGACATAAATCGATATCCTCTGCCAATAATTAGGTACCGAACGCGTCAAACAAGAAAGGTCGGGCTTGGTATTATGGGGCTTGCTGATCTTTTTTATAAGTTAGGAATTGCTTATAACAGTAAGGAGGCTTATATGATGATGAATAAATTGGCAGAATATTTGACATATTACAGTATGGAGGAATCAGTTAATCTGGCTGCTGCAAAGGGAGCATTCCCACTGTTTTCTAAGAGTGATTATGCTAAGGGGAAACTGCCAGTTGCTGGTTATTATGAAGTGGAGAAACACAATTTGGATTGGAAGGCACTTTTGGAATTAATAGGAGAATACGGCATTAGAAACAGCATGACAACTACGATAGCTCCAACCGGGTCAATTGCAATGATAGCGGACACCTCAACGGGGTTAGAGCCTCAATTTTCTTTGGCATATCGTAAAAATGTAGCCATAGGTAACTTTTTTATAGTTGACAAAGTGTTTGATGAGTATCTGCTTTATACTAGAAGACAAGACGCAGCAAAGTTGCGTGAGATTGTCGCTAATAACAGGGGTATGCTCACTGGGCTAGAGGAGTATTTTGATGAGCAAGAGAAAAAACGCTTTATAACAGCTCAAGAGATTCACTGGCTTGATCATCTTATTGCACAAGCTACATGGCAAAGGTGGATCACGGCAAGCATATCAAAGACAATTAATATGCACGAGGACGTTACATCTACCGATGTAAAACACGCCTACTTATTAGGACACGAGCTTGGGTGTAAAGGATTAACGGTTTATCGTGAAGGTTCCCGTATGGGGGTAATACAGTTTAAAGGCGAGAAGCAGCAGGTAAGACTAGTACCAAGTGACTATGCAATTAAAGTTGTAGAAGGCATTTTAAACTCTTCTGACGGTATATATGGGGCGCGGGTTGATTTTAGGTCAGAGCTTAATGACCTGCTAGAGGCGGCTATTAAGGGTATAAAGCCTACGATTGAGGATCAGCTTGAACTTGTTTCCAAGGCAAAGGAGGTGCCTGTAGAAGGTGATGGGCCAATAAAGATTCCTGGGGTTGATGTGTGCCCTGATTGCGGAGGGGATTTGATACTAGAGGAGGGGTGTAAAAAGTGTGTGCAGTGTGGTTGGAGTGCTTGTACGGTAAGTTAATAGAGTTGGTAAGTAGCACGTAGGAGCGGTGTCTGTATTTTGGCCACGCCGCCCCTGAATTTGTGGATTGTAATGATTGTTTATATGCAAGTGGGGTTGTTTATGCTATGGAGTAGAACGTTTATTTGGGATTATGTTGGATTAACTGACGCTAGGAGAGCAGAACAATAACTGAAGATACAAGGTGATGTATGTCTTTATCTTTGAGGCAGACTCGGTTAATGTGTTTTTAGGGCTGGGTTTGGTAAGATGGCTTGACCAGGGTTAGCATTGACTATTCGGGTAAGTTTCTTTTTATAATGCGTTGCAACCAGATTATCAGTATTATGATCGTAAACAAGGCGAGCATACCGATGGAAACCAGTCGGTAGTTGTTTAGTATCTGTGTGTACGTGTTGTATAGTAGGGTTTGGGGGGAGCGGGGCGCTTCGCGCCCCGCTCCCCCACCAGAGTAACTATTTGCGGCGGCTTTTTCTAACTTTGTAATCTCCACAAATTGCTTGGCGTCAAAGTTTGTAAGTGCTTTAATCGTATACTTAGCATCTACATTATCGCAGCTGTTAAGTATACCCTCACAACGTAGGTGGATGAAGTTTTCGCTATTACCAAGGAAAAGATATGCAAAAGGTATCGCAATAACATTGCTTATTTCCTCATGTAGAGTTGGATCAACGGGAACCCATCCCACTTTGGGAAAATATACTTCAATCCATTGATGTCCGAACTCACCTGATACAGAAGATGCCAAAGTGGATGGTAGCAGCAGATACCCATAGGCAAACCTTACAGGAATCTTATTTGCAAGCAACAAAGCGGCAGTTAATCGTGAGTACTCCATACATACTCCTTTGCGCGTTTGAAATATCTGTGTTATAGAGTACGCCTCTCGGGGAGTTTTAACAAAGTGTTCGTCATAGTCCAAAAAGTCTCTTACAAAGTTTAGGGTATTTATAACCGTTTGATATATGGTATTGGCACGCAGTTTTGTAGCAGCTTGTGTCACCTGCGGAGTAATAAGGTGGTCGTTTCCCTTAAGCGATATGGCATATACCCCCGGGGGTATATCGTTTGTTGTGCCCTTTGTTAGGTCTTGCGTTGGATTTGAGTATGGTGCGGGCAGGTTATGGGTGATAACAAAATCGATATTTTGGGGTAGGGGGGCTTTAAGTTGTAAGTAACGAGTTTTTGGGGTAAGCGTTTTAATTTTAGGGTTAGTTAAGTCGTCCAATAAGGCTTTTCTTAAAAATACTTTTTGGTTGTATTCAGGTATATCGTATGGGATATTTATATATACCCGCCGTGTCCGATCTAACACGGATCTGTTTGGCGCCTTAAGGTTTATAGATAATTTGTGAATTTGGCTGTTTCCTACCAACGCGAATAACCCGTAGTCCTGTAATTGCGTGTAAGTTGTGGTTATTTTATAGTAGTTTTTTTGGTTATCTACTGCAAAATCCTTGGGGGAGAGTATGTGTAATTTGCCTAGCGAAGAAGGGGCCTTTATAGCAACAGAATAATTGTCATAAGTTGTTAGTTGGTATCTACCAAGGTTTGTAGTCTTGCTGTGTGCATAGTTGTTTATTTTGGGATATGTTAAAAGATAGATGTTTCCGTACTGATTACTTGAAAATAATGTGTAGCTAATCAAGATCTGGGCCTCTTGTCCATTGCTTATTGGAGTTAAGAAGTTTATTTTAGTATTTACGCAAAAGTTGTTTATGATATCTGTTTTGTAGTTTACGTTATGGGTTGGGGAGGTGACAGATATTGACTCCTGCAACCTTTTTAACAGGGTTTGGCGCTTAGTAATATTGGTGGGGAACTCTATATAAGGATCACATACCATAATATTATCTTTAAGGGTTATAGTAATATGTTTTTTGGGGGTTTTAAGTTGGTAGGTTCTTGTTATGCTGCCTTTGATATTCTGTGTATGTACAAGTATGGTCTCAGTGGTGTTTTTGTATAGTTTGATTTGCATCTTTTAAATTGTACCGTAGGGCGCTAGCTAGTGTGTGTTTTTAAGGCATATTTTGATATTCCATTTAGCAAGGCGATGCGGGTATAGCGTAAATAGAGATGGTTTTAGCGTGGAGAAAATCATGCATCATAGGTAATTTCTATGTGTGTGGATAGTATATCCACAGGTGTAAGTATAATATGCTATGTCGGGAGTTTCCAAAAAGGAGCTTAAGGTTATATGGAACATGATAACAACTGCCCTAAAAAAACAGTTAAAGCCGGAGCAATATAATGCTTGGATAAAATACAGTACCCTTTTGAAAGAATTTGATTCCCAGAAAAAATGTGTGTTGGCTGTAAATAATCTTGTTACGTATAATTGGGTAAAAGAATACGCAGTAAAACTGATTTCAGACATAATATATGAGGTTTTTGGAAGCAGAGTAAAAATCACTGTAGTTGTCGATCCAAAACTGTTTGCAAAGCGCAATAAGCCTGTAGTAAAGGATGATCTAAAGGGTACCATTCTTGACCCTGAGCTTATATATAAAAATAAACTTGCAAAGGCAATAAGTGACGCTAACCTTAAGGCAGAGTTTACTTTTGACAGCTTTATTGTTGGGCCAAGTAACCAGCTTGCGTATGCAGCTAGTAAAACTGTAGCAGAAAATCCTGGCAAGAATTATAATCCTCTTTTTATATATGGAAACGCCGGAACGGGTAAAACTCACCTGTTACACGCAATCGGTCGGCATTTGTTAGAACAAGATTTAAACAAAAAAGTAAAGTATGTGACAAGCGAGCAATTTTTAAACGAGCTAATTTCTGCAATTAGAAAAAAAGATACGGTAACATTTAGGCAAAGATACAGGTCTATTGACCTTTTATTGGTAGATGATATTCAATTTATTTCCAGATGGGAAGCCACACAAGACGAACTTTTTCACACATTTAATGAGTTGCACTTAAGGGGAGGGCAAGTAGTTTTTGCATCAGACAGACCTCCTCATGAGATACAAAACATTGCAGATAGATTACGTTCAAGATTCGAAGGGGGGATGATAGTAGACATCCAACCACCAGATTTGGAGACCAGAATTGCAATCCTGCAACATTTAAATAAAGATAGCCCTATAAAACTTGAGCAAGATATTTTAGAAACCATAGCCTTGTTTGTTTCAGATAATGTAAGAAGCCTAATAGGAGCGTACAAGCGTATTACAAGTTACTGCAGGCTTACTAATCAAAAAATAGACAGAGCACAGGCTGAGGTAATTTTAGGCATGAACTTTGCGGGTAAAGGGCTAAAAACGCTAACCCCTGAAAGAGTTATTGAAGAGGTAGCAAAAGCGTTTCATATAACTAAAGAGGATATTCTTAGTAAAAGGCGTCACAATTTTTTAGTTATACCCAGACAGCTTAGTATGTACCTAATTCGCACAATGTTAAAATATTCACTTGTAGAGACTGCTCAATTTTTAGGCCGTAAAGACCATACCACAGTTTTACATGCTATAAAAAAGATTGAGTCGTTACTAGACAAAGACGAGTCATTGCGTAAAAAATTGGTACTTATAAAATCGCGGTTGGGGTGAGATATAGAGATGGAAGAAGGTAATAACTTAGTGGGGGGCTGGTAGGCATAAAGGTTCCTTAGTCCTATGGTATATTCCCTATATGGCAGTTGTTTATAAAAGACGTTGGGGATCTGTTATTACAATATTTTTGGCGATTGTTGGTATTTTGGTGTTTTTAAACAGAGCATTATTGTTGCGTCGTGTGTCACAAATACAACAAGGTATGGTAATGGGAGCTATAGATTATGGGGTTCCTGTTAAGATTAGTGATTTTTATGTAGTGTCTAAGCGTTGTGTGGGAGATACCTTTAGAGCGTCTTTTTATTTGCGGGTTGAGGGGGGATATCCAGATGTCCCAGGCAAAGAAATCGGGGAGTACACCTTAAGTTTAAAGGTAGAGCCCGTGTCTTATCTTAATTTGTTTGTATTGCCAGAGGATATGTATATTTCATCCAACAACAAAATTTCGGCGGTTGAGAATATAAAAGCGGGAGGAGTTAATGTTTACACTTTTTTTGTGGAGGTACCACCAGAATATGGACAAGGTATTAGACTAAATATTACAGCCAGGCTTACTGCTAATGAGAATATTATATATTCTGGAAATAGATACAAACATCTTTCAGTATACATAAAAAAATGCAAAGAGCCGTCGCCTGTTAATGGTGAGGTACCAACTATTAGCGGGTCTCAAGCAGATACAAAGGTAGACACAAATATTACTAGTGAAGAAAAAAAGGTTGTAATTTTGGGGGACAAATCAGACAACAGCGTAGTGATAGGGCAATTAAACCAAGTAAAGGTTTGTGGTTGTTATAACCTGCGTCCTGCTTTTTATTGTCAACAATTTAACGATATAGACGCAGAGATAAGATGTAGTACATTTTGTAAGTCACGCCAGTTTGAGTACGGAGAACCTTTAACCTGTAAAGACTTAGAAATTATTTGGAAGTAAAGTATAATCACCAGTATGACCACTGTTAACAAAAAGATTGATCCAAAGGCAATTATTGTAAAAAAGGTGATCACTCCAAAAACATTAATAAAGTGGATATCTTTGGTGGCGGTAAGTATACTAGTAGTTTTTGTATATTCTTATGTAACTTCGCCTAAACCAGCTTCTTTAACAGAAGTTGTTGATGTGGTTGCTAAAAAACAAGCTAAAAAAGTTATTGTCTCTGATACAAAGGTGGAAGTTATTACCTCTGACAACAAAAGACTATTTGCACCAATTGAGCAACAGGGTTCATTTTTAGAGCTTTTACAGCGGGAGGGTATAAAGATCTCGGATCTAAAGGAAAATAACGTTGAGGTAGAGGTCAAACCTGGGGGGACCCATATTCTAGATATTCTTAACTTTTTAGCCAATGTAATATTTTTGACACTAATAGGGTATTCAGTACTTAAGTTTGTATCTTTTTTACGTCAGCAGGGAAGAGGGATGGGAGGGTTGTCAATGTTTGGCAGGTCTCCTGCAAAATTGATTTTGGGTAAAAGACCAGATACCACTTTTAAAGACGTAGCCGGAATGTACGAGATTAAAGAAGAGATAAAAACTGTTGTAGATTTTCTGAAAAACCCTAAAAAATATACAAAAATGGGAGCAAGAATCCCAAAAGGAATATTATTAGAGGGCCCACCTGGTACGGGGAAAACCCTAATTGCACGTGCTGTTGCCGGCGAAGCAGGAGTTCCATTTTTTTACACATCTGGGGCAGAGTTTGAAGAGATGTTAGTAGGGGCAGGAGCCGCCCGTGTAAGAGACCTTTTTAGAAAAGCGCGAGCCCTACAACCTTGTATTATCTTCATTGACGAGATTGACGCTGTAGCCAAAAAACGCGGAATTGACTTTAGAAGTACCTATTCTGAGCAAACTTTAAACCAGATTTTAGCAGAAATGGACGGGTTAGAGAAAAACGAGGCAGTAATAGTAATGGCAGCAACCAACAGAGCCGATGTACTTGATCCAGCTATTATGCGTCCTGGAAGATTTGACTGGCGTATAAAGTTTAACTTACCTGACTATAAAGAAAGGTTAGAGATTTTAAAATATCACTCGCGTAATAAACCATTGTCAGAAGATGTGGATCTTGAACAGATAGCAAAAATAACCGTGGGTTTCTCTGGCGCAGAGTTAGAGTCAACTTTAAATGAAGCTGCAATCCTGGCTGTAAGAGCAGGCCGAGACAAAATCTTACAAGAAGACATGTTAGAAGGAATGTACAAGGTAACAAGCGGACCACGGCGTAAAACAATGGTTATGACAAAAGAAGATCTATTGGCTACTGCGTATCATGAGGCCGGGCATGCTATAG
>WFZN01000057.1 GCA_015489555.1 Candidatus Dojkabacteria bacterium
ACTGTAGGGATTGCAATGCCAAGATCTTTTGAAAGCTGACTAATATTTACAAGTTTGCCATCTAAAACAGATAAAGCTTCCACTAATTTTTGGTATTTATGTGTTTTTTCTACACCCAACAAATGGGTAACATCTTTTAATAAATACGAATTAAAGATCTCATAAAGCAGAGTGGATTTTTCCTTTAGTGTCTGGGCAAGCACAATGCGCGGGTAACCTCCAAACATTAAATATTCTTGTAATAAAAGATTAAAACGCTCGCTAAAAAGATTTTCAAACTCACAATGTCTACCTACAAATTCATAGTTTGTTTTAAAATCTAGATACTCTAAAAATGTAAGAGGCATTAAAATAAAAAGCTGTTTTCTACCGGCAAGGGTTTCATAAACCTTACTTTTAATATCTATACTTCCAGAACCCGTAACAATGAATTTATAAGGTACGCCCATATCATAGATTCCTTTTAAGAAGCGTCCTGCTTCTTGTTTGCGTTGAAATTCATCAATAAATACGTAGGCACGCTTGTTGCCAAACCGTAATTTTAAAAAAGAAAGAAACTTTTCTTGAGTTTCTAAAAGTTGATAATCGGTTTCTATATCAAGATTTAAAAACACTGTTTCTTCACCTCCTTTTTTAAGCTCTTGTTCTAAACGTTTTATAAGAGTAGTTTTACCAACCTGACGTGGACCAACTATTAGTGTGATTTCTTTAGATTTAGCATGTTCTTTTATAGCATTGTAAATAATACGTTTAATGTACGTCATAATGTATTATACCTTACTATTTTAGAACTCAAGTTCGAAAACAGTAAGGTTAATTTATAAACAAAGTTCTAAAACGGTAAGGTTAACTAAACTCAACCTGATTTGTACCATCGAAAACCAGATAATAATACCCCAATAAATATCATTAAAAGACAAAATACGTTTTAAAGATTTAGCATAAATACTATCAAACTATTCACCTAAAACTCAACCTTTGGGGTTTCTTTTTCTTCTTTGCTAATCTGAAAGTATTCTTCTTGCCTAAAACCAAACATACTAGCAACTAAGTTTGAAGGAAACGTAAGTACAGCTTTATTATACTCACGCACATTAGCGTTAAAAAATCTTCGTGCGCGCTCAAGTTTCTCTTCAATCTTCTCAAGAGTTTCTTGCAACTTTTTAAAATTCTCAGAGGCTTTAAGATCAGGGTAATTTTCAACCACAACCATTAAGCGTTGAAGTAGGGAAGAACTTTGCTGGGCAAGATCAGACAATGTTTTAGTATCAGCTTTATCAAGATCTAACTTTTGTACTTGAGTTCTAAGTTTAGTTACTTTTTCAAAAAGCTCTTTTTCATGCTTTGCATAACCCTTAACAGTTTCTACTAAATTGGGGATTAAGTCAAAGCGTTGTTTTAAAACTGTTGCAATACCAGAACGAGATTCTTTAACCTGCTGAGACAACGAAACTAAACGATTATATGTAGCAATAAGGTAGAGTATAGCGACAAAGGCAATTACAAAGAATATCATCATGTTTAAGTATAGCATACTTTTTTAAATCGCAAGGGCTAAAGCAAAAGAGCGCGGGGCAAAACACTGTTTTAAAAATTTAACCAACCAAAAACTACCAACCGCCACTTGTACCACCCCCTCCTCCTGAACCACCTGAGACACCTCCACCAACACTTGATCCCCACGTAGCAGCGGTTGAGACTTGACGTCCAATATTACTAATACTTTTAGAAACCGTATCTAGTGCATTAGTAAAACTTGTAAAATTATTAGCATTAATACCCCAGTAAGAAGAAAGATTATCAAGCCGCCTCTGTAGTATAACTGCCTTATCTTCTGGTAACTGCTCAATGTATTTTTTAAACCATTTGTTCCACTTTTTAAGCATTCCAAAAGCAACGGCAAATGGTAAAAATTCTTCGTAAACATCTACTGCTTTGTTAGGATCTGTAAAAAGTTTAAGGTAGTGCTTTTCAACGTAGTCTATGTAGCGCTTTAACCCTTTAACGTAGCGTAACATTTCCCGTCCTTTTTCTGTAAAAGCAGGCAATGCTCGTAAATATACAAAAAGTAAAAATATAGTCAATGGTAAAAGCAGTATCAAATTGGTAGGTTGGGATGAAATTAAAGACAGCCCAGCTAATGTAAATCCAGATATAAGTAAAGCCTTAACAAAATACGCAAAATCGTTAGCAACCAACGCACCATAGGGAAGTCTTTTCCTAAAAAACCACAATGTTAATAGGAATGTTAGCAAAAAGATCGAAGTAACTAGCCTTAAAACAACTGCTAGATCAATGGCCTGTAAAAGATATGGATCATTATTAGCAAAAAGTACCAAAACCCTTCCCCCAACTAGCCAAATAATGCTTACCAAAAGCGCATAAAAAAGCGCCACAAGAACATAGTTAAAGAACATAACACTTATACATTCATCTTTTAAAAATGCATTTATATTATTTTGCATAATCTTTTTTAAGGTGTTAATTATCTCGCGATTCTTCTGAGCGCTGTTTGGATTGTCTATTATCTTAAAGCTATTAAACTTACGCAGAATCTGCTGTAAACGAGTGCCGATACGAAGCAATAGGTCTTTACCAAAGTGAGTAACTAACTTTTTATCTTTTTGCTTTTCTAAGAGTCTGTCTTTAGACAAAAAACCGCCTATAATTTTCCCGCCCTTAATCTCAAGTTTTGCTAATCCGTAGCGTGCCAAAAACATTAGCTCTCCTAAAATGCCCTTAAAGTCTAACTTACCTTTTAATAAAAATTGCATCTCTGCAGGAGACAACTTACCCTGGTAAGAATACTCAGGCATTACTGCACCAAGCGGTTTATCCTTACCGTACTTTAGATAATAATAAGTACCGCCAACTAACGTTATAAAAAGGATCAAAAGTGTAATGTAAAATAACAAACCTTCGGGTAATACCCCTAACCACGTTGTATATCTTATCCCTAATGCATCTGCTTTTCCCTTTGTGGTTTTTAAACGAACAGTTAGTATAAATGGCTCTTTTTTTAATTGATTACCTACTTTTAGTGGGTCAAACTCATATAAAATTGAATCTTCTAAGGTCTTTTTTGTAATATCTAAGTTGTCTGTGGAATCTTTAATCTCAGTGTTTTTTGTGCTTAACCCCGCAGGAAGTTTTATAGTAACCCTTACTTTATCTGTTTTTACAGCTGGTTTTGACTGGTATAAATCCCACCAAAAATACACATATCCGTTAAATGCCCAAAATACCTTATCTATCTTATATACAAGTGTTGCAGTATGAACCCCAGGCTCTAAGGTTACTAGTGGATCCCCAATATAAACTGTTATGTCTTCCCATCCAGGTTTTATTATCGGAGAATACATTTTACCGTCTAGGGTAGTATTTAACACTTTAACATTGTGTACCAGATACGGCCCCATTAAGAAGGTACTTACCCG
>WFZN01000058.1 GCA_015489555.1 Candidatus Dojkabacteria bacterium
GCTTGTGATAAAGATAGCAAACTGGGCGTTAAAGTATAGTTTTAGAAAACTTGTGAAGAATCCTAAGGATACAAATAGATTTGCCATTGGTGCTTTTATGGTAGTAAGTAAAAAATGGTTTGACAAATCTGGAGGGTTTGATGAGTTTTTCGAATTCGGAGATGACTATATGTTCTTTAAAAAGACTATAGAAAGCAAGGCTAAGTTTATTCCAATTCAGGATGTGGTAGTGCATTTTAGTGCTAGGCGAGTAGGTTTAGGTTACTTATTTGAAACATTAATTGGAGGCCAATTTAGAAAAGCATCTACCTTTGTTAAGAATAACTATTCTCAGAACAAGCTCCTATACAAGTTAGGGATGAGTCTTGCGGCTGCGGCAGCCTTTACCTACGGTATAAGAAAGCGGAATAAAAGATAAATACTAGACCCATTACACGACAGTATAATGGTATAATTAGTCCAAAATAAAGTGTTCCGATAATTGGTAAAGAAAACATGCGGGCGGTTAGCTCAGCTGGCTAGAGCGTCCCCGTCACATGGGGAAGGTCGCAGGTTCGAATCCTGCACCGCCCACCATTTTTGGAAAAATCTAATAGGATCTCTTATCTTTTAAGTTCGAAAGTCATTTTACCGGCCCTAACTCGTTAGCCATTTACTTAGTTTTTCCTCTATTGTATGAGCAGCGACCGTGTATTTTTTCTGACTGTGTTCTATTATCTGTCTAGCTAAATTAAATTTACGATAGATTACAGGTAGACTGTAGGCACTAAAAGGGGGGCTGGGATCGCCATCTATTACCATTTTGACGTACATCTGATATTTACGTAGATTAATGAAATCTTGAGCTTTAAGATAGGGATTAAATTCCCTCTCAAGGGTCTGTGCATCCTGGTTACCTATATTAAGAATGACCATGTTTCCTACGTTCCCAAAGATCGCATTTATAATAGACAGATCTAGTTGATGTAGGAACTGGTGGGCTATTGTTAGGGAGAGTTTATATTTTCGTGCTTCAGAAAGGATATGAGGAAAAACATCAGTGGTGAAACTTTGGACCTCGTCTATATAAAGAGAGAAAGATACTCTATCTTTGTAAGGCAAATTTGCTTGTCCAAGAGCGGTCGTATACAGGCGTGTTATTAGTAAGCTCCCTAAGATGGATGCGTTCTCTTCTCCTATCTTGCCTTTTGAGAGGTTTACAAGAAGTATTTTTTGCTCGCGCATGATTTTTGATAAGTCTATTGTAGATTTCGTTTGGCCTAATATATTTCGTATTATCTTTGGGGCTAGAAACCGGCCGATCTTGTTTTGAATTGCAGATAATGCTTCTGTTATAAACTTTTGATTTTGTTCCATTTTCGCGAATTCGTTTCTCCAGAAATATAAAATTCCCGGATCCTTAATATGGGAAAGTACCCGTTTACGGTAATGCTTATCACTTAGCATTTTTTGTATAGAGAGTAAAGTTGTCCCCTGTGACTCTAGTACTGCCAGAATAGAGTTGTAAAGTATGTACTCTAACCGGGGCCCCCATGATTTGAAGTATCTTTTAAAAATAGCAAGAATGGCATCAGCAAGCACATCCCGTTTGTCCTTTTCCTGAGGTTTAAGATGTACGGGATTGAATCCCACGACATGTTGCGGATTTGTTGGGTTGACGTAAATAACATCATATACCCGTTCTTTGGGGATGTAATTTAATAAATCTTCTACAAGATCCCCATGTGGATCTATAACAGCTAAACCTCGTTTTGAAAGGATCTCCCCAATTACGAGATTTTTTATGATCGTTGATTTCCCTGTGCCACTTTTGCCCAAGATATAAAGATGTCGTAATTTGTCTTCTGGTTTTATCCCGAATACGTATCGTCTGCCTCGATAGTTTGTGTATCCGAATAGGATACCTTGTTGAATTGGCAAATTTTTAGGAGGTAGAAGAAGTTTTGATTTAGAGTACATATTTTGGATATCAATCGGGAAGTGCCATAGTGATGAGATTTCCTTGGTATTAAAAATCTGAAAATTCATTGTGGGTAATACGATTTTATTTAATTCCCAAGCCGTGTTTTCGTCGTAAGTGAAACCATTATATGGTGGATTGCTGAACTGGTGAAAAACTGATATTAGCTGTTGTTTAATAGCTTCGGTATCATCAGCTGACTGTGAAATTAGACTTACAGTAATACGGGTATCAAAGCCTGGTGAAGACATCTTAAGGGTGAGCTGATTAGTTATATCTCTTTCTAAAGGTTTGCGTTCCCGGTTGGGTTGTTGTTCTTCTTGAGAACTTGTGTCGACAAAAGATGTAAGGGAATGTAGAATGCTGTGTATTAACGACTTGCGTAGCACGAAATTTTTAAATGAAATATCAGGTTTATCATTAATAAGATTAAAAAGATATTGTTTTATATATTCATGCCATAAATGTGGAAACGGCCTGATAACGAACTTTATATCAAATAGAGTGCCTTGAGGTAATTCTTTGGATAGCTTTATAAGCTGTATAAGTGGGTCGTTAAAGTTGCGTTCGGTTACGTTTAGAATTTTGATCGGATACGCAAAGTTGTTTTGTAATTTAAGTTCGTAACGCGTCGTATTTGTAGTACTTCCTTTTTTTTGGGGGGGGGGGAACACTGAATTGTATGTCGTTACCTTGGCTATAGGCAGATGGGTATATATAAGTTCTGCTATGTTGTTATTTAGAGACCTGTGAGCAGTAATATACAAAAAATTTCTGCCGTTGTATGCTATAAGACCGATGCCGTAGAGGGGGGAGATGCTACCGTTGATTTTTAGACTATGTAGGGCAACTAGTAAGTTTTCGAAATTGACGACCTCATTTGGGTCATCTTTCGGTTCATTTTCCCATACAAATGATATGCTATCTGCGTCTGTTAATATGGTTTGTGCGTTTACCTCAAGTCCATTCAATCGTAGGACCTTTGAATATGTCATTATCCTATTTTATATCATATACGTCTTAGATTATAATCATATTATATGATTATCTTTACCGGAGCGGGGACAGGGGGGCATGTTAATACAGCTCTTAGCGTTATCAGTGCTCTTTATAAAAGAAGTCCAGATGTTCCAGTTTTGTTTGTTGGTAGTATAAATCTTCAGAAAGGTATGTGGGGTAAGCCAAGTCTTGATGAGGTTTTGGTTAAACGAGCAAAAGTTAGGTATGAAAAAATTAGAAGTGGTAAATTGCAGAGATTTTGGGAATGGCGTACTCTTAAGTTGGCTGCATATATACCGGTTGGCTTTTATGATGCATTCTTTTTGGTAAAAAAGTATCGTCCTAAGATTATCATCGGGTTTGGGGGGTTTACTACACCTCCATTGATATTTGCTGGTAAGTTGTTTGGTGCAAAAACATTTTTACATGAACAAACCACTTCGATGGGGCTTGCTAATCGTTTTGCAGGTAGATTTGTTGACAAAGTTTTAGTATCTTTTCCCCCTGAATATGTTTCTTATCCATCAAGCTTGGCCAATAAGGTAAAGTTTACAGGCTACCCGTTAAGAGAGGTAGTCTTTATTGACTCGTTTAAAAAATTGATAAGCTACACTAAATCTACCCAAAAGCTTAATCAGTATAGCACAGAGTATCTTGAGAGTTTAAAAAACTTTAGTGCGATCGCAAAGAATAAAGGTAAAAAAGTCCTTTTAATTATGGGAGGGGGCCTTGGTTCTAGTGCCTTAACTAACTTTGTAATACAAAATCTTGATAAACTATTAAAAGATTTTGTTTGTATTGTGCAAACTGGAAACAATCCTTTGTACGAAAAGTTAACAGGAATTATTGAAAAAGAAAAACTGTCCACGGATTGTATCGTGGTTCCATATATAAATGACGAGATAGGATATATATACTCAATCTCTGATATTATACTTTCTAGAAGCGGTGCGGGTACAGTTTATGAGATAGGAGTACTAAAGAAAAAAGCTATTTTAGTCCCTTTACCGTTTAGTAGAGGAGATGAGCAATTAAAAAATGCTATGTTACTTGAAAAGGCAGGATTGGGTAGAATCTTGCCGCAAAATATGCTAAATTACTCTAACTTTAAAAAGGCGGTAAGAGAGCTTAAGAACATTAAGTGTAATAACAGTTTTATAAACCAGGTATTTGTAAAAGATGCTGCTTTAAATATTGCGAATCTTTTAATATCTGAATATAATAGACTATGAAGGATTGTGTGTTTTGCAAAATAGCTGCTAAAACTTTGCCGGCAAATATTGTTTATGAGTCAGATAGGGTGATCGCTTTTTTAGATATTAATCCTGTAAGTAAGGGGCACACACTTGTTATTCCTAAAGATCATGTTACGGATTTTTCAGAACTTGTTACGAATAGTAGTGTAGATGTGGGTAAGTTTTTTAAAGAGGTCGAGAATGTCAGGAAGGTGATAAAGGGAAAATATAGGCCAAAAGGTATTCGCATTGATATTAATACAGATGGCTTAATAGAGGTACCCCATTTACATGTGCATTTAGTTCCGGTATATTAAAAAATGGATAAAGATTTATATAGTATAGCTTTTGGGGGGCGTCGTTTTTTATGGCAAGTCTCGCTTGGTAATTCTGATGCTTATGCTATTGAGTTTACCCCCTATCTTTTACGTACTGAACATGAGATTGACAAATTTAGGGAGTTTCTCAAAATTTTGTATGATCTTGGCATAAAATCTCGCATCACACCTTTGTATTCAGTAGAGATAGCGGCTGATATAGACAAGTTGCGTTTCCGAATAGTCGCTAGTAAAGGTTTAATCTCTGCTATAGAGAAGGCCTTATTAGATACATTTGATGTGTGCTCCTTAAATATAGTTAACTTTGAAAGCGTGAGTAGAGCCGTTAGCGGCCGAAAATTACCTACTAAAACATTACGGTTTGAATTAAAGCAACCTTTCGTCTTCCCTATTACTACATATAAAAAATTTGTAACGGTGGATGTTTTATCAGGATTTTTCTCAGTCATTGATACTTTGGGTAAAGGAGAGCATGTAGATATGGCTCTTGTTTTGCGTCCGTTTCCTAAAGTTTGGTTAGATTACGGTTTGACTGTTCAAAAGCAACTTAGGCACGGAGAGGGCATTATGGATTTTTTAGAGTTCTTGTACTCAGGAGGACCAGTTGCTAGAGTATTAGTTAAATTAATTGGATTAGTTAAAAAGCCTGCTGATAAGGCTTTTACAAGGGTACCTGACAAGTATACAGCTCGTATGATCGCCCAGATTAATCGTAAGTTAGAGGATCCGATAGGATTTACATTTACTGGGTACATAAATTTGCAAACAATAGATAAAGACTCCCTTTTAGAACTTAAAAAAAGAGTAGCAACCGCCTTTAGTAGGTTTGAAAATCCCCCTTTTAACAGTCTCGTTTTTAAAGACGCAGAGTTTAATGACTTTTTAAAACGGAGCCATCCACCAGCTAATTTATCTATTCTTAATTCCGAGGAGGTTGCTTCTTTGTGGCATTTCCCCGTTGGTATACAGGTGCGTAACGTTTCTGGTAAGTTTATTAAAGCACCAGTTGGTTTTGCAACAGTTACCAAACAAGTAAGGCCAGGTGAAGCTAATAAATTCTATCGACATCGGCTATCTGAGGATGCTACCAATAAATATCTGGGATACATAAAGCTTGGCAGCAATTTTTATCCATTTAACCTGGCTGATATAGATGTGACAAATTCATTGTTAATAGGCCAGACCCAGAATGCGTATTTTAGGAGGGTACTTTCGCATCTTTTAGATTTTTTTATAGATAAGTATTACCCTTTGTTTGTAGTAGATAATTTGCGACATAGTATCATAGAGGAGATTTTAAAGAGTAAAAATGTAGTGACCCGATCAGTTTCTCTTGATAATGAACAGGCTTTTAATAGGTCTATATTTGATTACTTACCTGTGTGGTTAAAAGAGCGTACAGTATTTAGTCTTAAGGTGCCTTCTTCTATGGCAGTTAGCGTGCTTCGTGATGTTTTCGGTAAGATAGCTAAGAGGTTATCAGGATACCTAGATGTTGATATGAGTGTGCCTATGATCTTAGCCTCATCACAATTTGAACACAATAGGGTTTTCTGGGAGATGACCAATAAGGTCACGCCCATTAAAAGATACGCCTTGCTAGATGAAGGAACTATGGGGGCTGTTAAAGACTCCCAATCAGATGTTAAGGATTTTATACCCAATTTTAATGCCTATTTTGTTTCTAGGGTCACGTCGCCATTTATTGCTAATGCGGTCTCTGAATTAGATGATAGCATAGATAGTGTTGATATTTTACATGGTGGTAAACAGGTGCTTCATGTAAGGCCTCAAGTTAATGGAGTAGTATATCCATTTTTTAGCGTTTGGTTGCCAAATGACTAATAATTGCCTAGATTGGTTAAAACTTATGAAAGTTTTTAGAGAACGTAAAGTATTTCTGTGTGCTATTATATTTATATGGTTATGACAAGCTTGTTAGAGTTGTTGGTAGCTTTTTCTAAGTGGTATAAATTTGTAAGTGTATTAGGGCTTGTATTTTTACTCTTGGCCGCGGGGGCGTTGTTTTTGGAAGACAAGACTAGTTTTTTACGTAACCGCTTAAGAGCTCCTTTTAAATTTTTTACAGTCGTATATATAAGTGTATTTATATACGCTGTAATGGGAATCTTGTATTTTATAACACCTCTAAAAGTACAGCAATTTACCTTGGCCGTATGGGATATGATAAAACAAGTAGCCCTTGATTATGAATATAAGGCCATTAAAATTTATAAGGGTGATAGTGGGAAAGTAATATTTAATATAGAGGGTTTAAATGAACCTATTGTTTATATTACAGGTAACACACCTGATATATTATTTGTGACAGTATATTACCCAAATGATAAGGTTTTGGTTTCTGATGTAGTAGGTTTAGCTAAAAAAAGTAAGCTGATACAAGAGAAATATTTACAAAACAGCAAACTTTTAATTTTTACAGTTTTTGCAAGAGAAGAAATGGCTACGATGTCGATACAGTATCTAAAACCAGACAAGTATAGTGTCGTTGGAGAGACAAACACCGTTTCTTATTCGGACTTGTTTGGAACTTATGACAAGTTCCCAATTGTAGTAAACAGAGATTTAGTAGTAAAACGGATTACCTCTTTAGATCAAAACGCCACTTATTTTTTGAAACGAATAGTATTGTTTTATTACATTGTTTTGATCTTGTTGCTGCTAATTCAGGGGGTAGTACAGTTGCTTGTTATCTTTTTGATATTTAAGATCTATGAATATTTGTTACGTAGGATACACAATACTATAGAATTTTTCCCCCAAAAAGATATTAGACTGTATGCTGTAGGAGCTACGTTCTTGTTACAAGGGCTTATTTTTTATTTACCTAATGAGTTCTTATTGCTTTTGCTTTTAAGCCCATTGGCTGTTTTGGTTTTGCTTATGGTAAGATATAAAACTGCTAAATTAATAGAATAGAGGATAATGAACATATTACTTATAGGTAATAGTAGTGCTAGCCGTCGTATCCAAGAAGAAGGAGAGAGATTGGGAGATTTAGTTGATATAGTCAGTTCTGCTTCCTTGAATGTTTATGTGTCTAACCGGGGGCTTAAGTTTAAAATCGTTGGTAAGCAGTTATTATTACGTGATTATGACTTGGTATTTTTTTATACTATTAATTCTAAACGTAAACTTGATTGGATCTTGTTTGCTCAATATATTAGCAAAAAATATGGAACTAAAGTTGTATATCAAAAATACGCCAGTACAAAATACAAAGCTATGTTTACGAGTTTGTACGACTATGTTAAACAGTATAAACACGGTATACCTTTCCCTAAAACAGTTGTTTTTTACTCCAAGCGGGGTTTGCGTAAAGCATTAGAACATGTTGGTATGCCTGCTATTTTGAAAATAAAGGCTCCTGGTTTTGGACGTCAGGGAAGAGGGGTGTTCAAAATTGAGTCTTTTGATTATCTTGTGGAACTTGTCTTGAAGTACTCTAGTGTGGCCTCCCGTTTCGTTTTACGGGAGTTTATTCCTAACGAGGGAGACATTCGTTTCTTTGTCGTAGGTAATAAAGTAGTGGCTGCTATGCAAAGAATCCCTAAAAAAGGAGAATATCGGAGTAATGTGGCCCGTGGGGCAAAACCTGTTCCATTTGATTTTAATAAACACCCTGAGTTGACTGAACTTGCTATAAAATCAGCGAATCTCATAGGTAACGATATTGCCGGGGTAGATATTATGCTACACAGGGAAACCAAGAAACCATACGTACTTGAGATCAATTCTGGGCCGCAGTTTAAGGCATTGGAAAGGGTTACTAAGGTTAATGTAGCAAGAAAGATAGTAGAATATTTCCATAGTTTGGAAAGTTAAGGATTCTGAAGATAATTAGCATATGTATGAATCAAAAGACTTTAACCTTACATATTTTAATACTTTTAGAACAAATACCCTCTGTAAGCACTTTGTAAGTGTGGAAACGTCTTATCTGTTAGATGCCAAGTTGCGTTCTTTTTTGCTAGACAAGGTAACCTTTAAGAAGGATCTGTTTCTCTTGGGGCAGGGTAGTAATTTGTTGTTTGTAGGGGATTATCC